>DATBEM010000250.1:0-5444 GCA_036276115.1 Trebonia sp. | reverse complement strand
CGGCAGGCGCCTCGGGCCGGGCCGGGACGGGCGGCCGCGCCGCTGGCCCCGGCGGGTAGGCGGGCGACGCCGGATAGGAACCCGGGCGGGTACTGGAATCCCGGCGCGGGCGCCGGGAGGTCGCGCTCGGCCGGACCCCGTAGCCGACCAGCACCGGCGTCCGCTCCGGGGGGGCGGGCGGCGCGGCCGGAGCCTGCGGGGCGGGGCTGGCCGCCGCCGCCGTGGCTGCCGCCGGGGCCTCGGCGCCCGGGGCGCTGCTGCCGGGGGCGCTGCTGCCGGGGGCGCTGCTTGCCGGGGCACTGCCAGCCGGGCCGCCGGCCGCGCCGGGGACCTCGATCTCGATGATCGGCACCCCCACGTCGACGGTGCTGCTTTCCTCCACGAGCAGCCGGCTGACCGTTCCCGCCCATGGGCTAGGCAGCTCAACCAGCGACTTGGCGGTCTCGATCTCCACGATCACCTGGTTGACGGTGACCGTGTCGCCCGCCTTGACGCGCCAGTTCACGATGTCGGCCTCGGTGAGGCCCTCCCCGACGTCGGGGAGCCTGAACTCCTTTTTCACGTGGTGCCTCAGTCCTCAGTACGCGAAGGTGCGGTCGACGCCGTCCAGGATCCGGTCCAGGTCCGGCAGGTAGTGCTCCTCCAGCCGGGCCGCCGGGTACGGGGTGGTGAACCCGCCCACCCGCAGGACCGGGGACTCCAGGTGATAGAAGCACGCCTCCGTCACCCGGGCCGCGATCTCGGCCCCGAGGCCGCCGTACACCGGCGCCTCGTGCGCGATCACGCACCGGCCGGTGCGCTGGACCGACTCGGTGATCGTGGCCATGTCCAGCGGGGCCAGCGACCGCAGGTCGATCACTTCGATCGACCGCGCCGCGGGGCCGCCGCCGTCGCCGGCGGCTGCCATCGCCGCCTCCACGCAGGTGCGGACCAGCGGCCCGTAGCTGAGCAGGGTCACGTCGGTGCCGGGCAGCACCACCCGGGCGGTGTTCATGGTGGCGGTGCCGCCCAGCGGCGCGGTGATGTCGACCTCGCCCTTGTCCCAGTACCGGCGCTTGGGCTCGAAGAAGATGACGGGGTCGTCGCTGGCGATCGCGAGCTGGATCATCGCGAAGGCGTCGGCCGCGTCGGCGCAGGCCACCACGCGCAGCCCGGCGGTGTGCGCGAAGTACGCCTCGGGCGACTCGCTGTGGTGCTCGACCGCGCCGATGCCGCCGCCGAAGGGGATCCGGATGACGATCGGCAGCTTGATCAGCCCGCGCGAGCGGTAGTGCATCTTGGCCAGCTGGGCCACGATCTGGTCGGTCGCGGGAAACACGAACCCGTCGAACTGGATCTCGCAGACTGGCCGGTAGCCCCGCAGGGCCAGGCCGATCGCGGTCCCGACGATGCCCGACTCGGCCAGCGGGGTGTCCACGACGCGGTGCTCGCCGAAGTCCTTCTGCAGGCCGTCGGTGACCCGGAAGACGCCGCCGAGCTTGCCGACGTCCTCGCCCATGATCATGACCTTGGGGTCGTCTTCCAGCGCCCGGCGCAGGCCCGCGTTGATCGCCTTGGAGAGGGTGAGAGTGGTCATCGGGCTGCCCCTTCAAAGCTCGCCAGGTAGGCGGCGTACTGCCGCCGCTCCTCCTCCACGATCGGGCTGCTGCCGACGGTAACGTGGTCGAACAGCTCCATGGGCTCAGGATCGGGCAGCTGCCTGACTTCCTCGCGGATGCGCGCGCCGAGCTCGTCGGCCTCGGCGTCGACCTGGGCGAAGAAGCCCGCGTCGACGTGGCCGGAGCGGGCGAGGTAGGCCCGGACCCGCTCGATCGGGTCCCGGAGGCGCCAGGTCTCCAGCTCCCCGGCCGCCCGGTACCGGGTCGGGTCGTCGGTGGTGGTGTGCGCCCCCATCCGGTAGGTGTAGGCCTCGATCAGGGTCGGGCCCTGCCCCTCGCGGGCGGCGGCCATGGCCTTGCGGGTGACCGCGTAGCAGGCCAGCACGTCGTTGCCGTCCACCCGCACGCCGGGGAAGCCGAACCCGCTCGCCCGCCGGTACAGCGGGACGCGGCTCTGGCGCTCCTGCGGGGCCGAGATCGCCCACTGGTTGTTCTGGCAGAAGAACACGACCGGGGCGTTGAACACCGCCGACCAGGAGAACGCCTCGCTCACGTCGCCCTGGCTGGTGGCGCCGTCCCCGAAGTAGACGATCGTTGCCTCGTCCTCGGTGCCGTCGCGCTGGATGCCCATCGCGTACCCGGTCGCGTGCAGGACGTGGTCGCCGATCACGACGGTGTACAGGTGAAACTTGTGCTCCTCGGTATCCCAGCTCCCGTTGGTGACGCCGCGGAAGAGCTCGAAGATCCGCATGAGGTCCATGCCGCGGGTCCACGCGACGCCGTGCTCGCGGTAGGAGGGGAACGCCATGTCCCGGGCGGTCAGCGCGCGCCCGGAGCCGATCTGGGCGGCCTCCTGGCCCAGGAGGGAGGCCCACAGGGCGAGCTCGCCCTGGCGCTGTAGCGCGATTGCCTCGGTGTCGACCCGGCGGACGAGGACCATGTCGCGGTACATCCCGGGGATGTCCGCCTCATCGCCGAGCGGGTACGCGGGGTCCTCTACCCGCTCGCCCTCGGGGGTCAAGAGCTGTACTAGCTCAGGTTCTGCGTTGGGCACGTGCACTCCTTCTTCAGCGAGGCAGGCGCTGGGATCGCCATCGCCGGCCTGACCGACCCTAGCGCCTGGCGAGCGGTACGCTTCTTGTGCGTTTGGCTGCCTGGCGCGCGACGCTGTCACCCGACGTTTTATGCCCTAAATGCCCAGGAGGACACGTGGCCCGAGTGATCGTGGACGTGATGCTCAAACCAGAGATCCACGACCCGCAAGGTGAAGCGGTGCTTAGTGCATCACATCGGCTCGGGTTCGGCAATGTGTCGGGGGTGCGGCAGGGCAAGCGCTTCGAGCTCGAAATCGACGAGCCGGCCGACGGCGACATGCGCGCCCGCATCAGCGAGCTGGCCCGCGAGCTGCTCGCCAACCCGGTTATCGAGGAGTTCAAGGTCTCCCTCCCCGGCGACCCCAACTAGCGATCACTTTCCGTGGTTGACAGGTTACAAATGCTGCTAGTGGGCAATGTCTCGCTATGTGAGAACGCAGTGCAGCCACCTTGCGGGGGACCGGCCCCCCATTCCGCCACCAGCGGAGCCGGACGTGCGGTTCTGTCTCGTGTTCACGCGGGACACCATGAGCGTCCCGGCCATGCGCCAGGTACTCGGGGACACGCTGCGCAGGCTCGGCGTCAGCGAGGATTCCGTTGCCGACATCCTGCTCGCGGCCTCTGAGGCCTGTACCAACGTGATTCGCCACGCCGCCCGGTCGGTGCGCGACTACGCGATAGCGGCCACCGTGGACACCAGCGGGTGCCGGGTCGAGGTCATGGACTCGGGCAGGCCCTGGCGGCCGCCCGGGCGGCGGCGGCCGCACCCCGCCTCCGAGTCGGGCCGCGGGTTCGAGGTCATGCGCGCGTGCGTGGACGACGTGTCCCTGCACGTGGCCCCGGGCCAGGGCACCATCGTCACGCTAGCCAAGCACATTGACTGGCTAGCCCAGGGGGACGACCCCCTGGAACCCCCGATCCGCGCCAGCTGGCAGAGACCGCCAGCGTAGCTGGCGCTGCTTGCACTTCCCGGGGGCGACCCCCGTGGCCCTCGATCCGCGCCAGCTGGCAGAGACCGCCAGCGTAGCTGGCGCTCCTCCAGCCTCCGGGGAGACCGGGTAGCCTTCACCTGTGCGAATAGGCGTTGTCACGTTCCCAGGCTCGCTGGATGATCAGGACGCCGCCCGCGCCGTCCGGTACGCGGGGGCACAGCCGGTGGCGCTGTGGCACGCCGACCGCGACCTGCGCGGCGTTGACGCGGTGATCTTGCCCGGCGGCTTCTCCTACGGCGACTACCTGCGCTGCGGCGCGATCGCCCGCTTCTCCCCGGTCATGGCCGAGGTCATCCCGGCCGCCCGGGCGGGGCTGCCCGTCCTCGGCATCTGCAACGGCTTCCAGATCCTGTGCGAGGCCCACCTGCTGCCGGGCGCGCTGACCCGGAACGCCGGGCTGCGGTTCATCCACCGCAACGTCACCCTCACCGTCCGCAACCCGCGCACCGCGTGGACCGGCGGCTACGCCGCTGGCCAGGAACTGCTGGTCCCGCTCAAGAGCGGCGAGGGCAGCTACGCGGCCGACCCGGCCACCCTGGACGAGCTGGAGCGGTCGGGCCGGGTGGTCGCCACCTACGCCGGGGCCGCGCCCAACGGCGCCGCCCGCGACATCGCCGGCGTCTGCAACGAGGAAGGGAACGTCGTCGGCCTGATGCCGCACCCCGAGCATGCTGTCGACCCGCTGACCGGCCCCTCCGCCGACGGCCGGGGCTTCTTCGCCTCGGTCGTCGCGTCATTCACCCGAGCCGGAGCCGGAGCGAGCGCATGAGCGTCGAGGACACGGTCCAGGTCGCGGCCGCGACCCCCGAGCTGCCCCAGCCCTACAAGGAGCTCGGCCTCACCGACGACGAGTACGGCAAGGTCCGGGACATCCTCGGGCGGCGGCCGACCGCCGCCGAGCTGGCGCTGTACTCGGTCATGTGGAGCGAGCACTGCTCGTACAAGTCCTCCAAGGTCCACCTGCGCAACCTCGCCCCCAAGGGCGAGCAGACCGCGAGCCTCCTCGCCGGGATCGGCGCCAACGCCGGCGTCGTGGACATCGGCCAGGGCTACGCCGTCACGTTCAAGATCGAGAGCCACAACCACCCCTCGTTCGTCGAGCCGCACCAGGGCGCCGCCACCGGGGTGGGCGGCATCGTCCGCGACATCCTCGCGATGGGCGCCCGCCCCGTCGCCGTCATGGACGCCCTGCGGTTCGGCCCGGCCGACGCGCACGACACCGCCCGGGTGCTGCCGGGCGTCGTCAGCGGCATCTCGTTCTACGGCAACTGCCTGGGCCTGCCCAACATCGGCGGCGAGCTCGCCTTTGACGCCTGCTACGCCGGCAACCCCCTGGTCAACGCGCTCTGCGTCGGCGTCATGCGGCATGGCGACCTGAAGGCAGCCGTCGCCAGCGGCCCCGGCGACAAGGTGATCCTGTTCGGCTCCCGGACCGGCCCGGACGGCGTCGGCGGGGCCTCGGTCCTGGCCAGCGCCACCTTCGGCGGGGAGGACGGCCGGTCGGCCGCCAAGCGCCCCAGCGTCCAGGTCGGCGACCCGTTCATGGAGAAGCTGCTGGTCGAGTGCTGCCTGGAGCTGTTCGCGGCGGACCTCGTCGAGGGCATCCAGGACCTCGGGGCGGCCGGCGTCGCCTGCGCCACCACCGAGCTAGCGGCCGGCGGGGGGACGCGGATCGGCATGCGGGTCAACCTGGACGACGTGCCGCTGCGCGACCCCAGCCTTACCCCGCCCGAGATCCTCATGAGCGAGTCCCAGGAGCG
>DATBEM010000249.1:0-2482 GCA_036276115.1 Trebonia sp. | reverse complement strand
CCATCGGAGGGGCCTTCTCGGTCTACGACGGCGTACACAAGATCATCAACCCGCAGACGGTGCACGACTCCTTGATCGCCTTCATAGTGCTTGGCGCGTCCGCGCTGCTGGAGGGGTTCTCGCTGCGCACCGGCATCCGGGAGGCCAATAAGGTGCGGGGCGACCGGAATTGGAGCACGTTCATCCGGCGGACCAAGGCGCCGGAGCTACCCGTGGTCCTGCTCGAGGACATGGCCGCGTTGATCGGCCTGGTGTTCGCGTTCACCGGGGTCGGGCTGTCCGTGCTGACCGGCGACGGACGGTGGGACGGCGGCGGCTCCCTGGCCATCGGCGTGCTGCTCGCCATAGCCGCGGCGATCCTCGCGGTGGAGATGAAGAGCCTGCTGATCGGCGAGGCCGCCAGCCCGAACACGCAGCGGGTGATCGTCGCCGCGATCGAGGTCGGCCCGGAGCCTGTCAAGATCATCCACATGCGCACCGTGCACATGAGCCCGGACTCGCTGCTGGTCGCCGCGAAGATCGCCATCCGCGCGGCCGACACCGCCGCCCAGGTTGCCGCGGCCATCGACGCCGCCGAAGCACGCGCCCGCGCCGCCGTCTCGCTCTCGCTGACCATCTACCTGGAGCCGGATATCTACCGCCCGGCCAGGGCCGACGAGACCGACCCCTCCATCCGCGCCGTCCTGCGCAACCGTCCCTCCGCCCCCCGCCGCAACCACCCCGAGGACTCCAAAACCCCCGACCAATCCGAAGCCCCCTAAACACTCACCGGCCGCCGGGCGAAACCCCGAGGAACACCTGCCCCATTCCGCCGGCCCCCAGCCGGCCCAGCAGCCGGACCGCCCGCGCCGCGCCGCATTCGAGACAGTCAAGGGATCAGCGCGCGGAGCGCGCGCTCCTTCTCGAAGTCCAGCGCCCGGCTGGCCGGGGCGGGAATGCGCCCCAGTCGCCGCCCCAGGTCCGCCACTGATGCGCGTACCGCGGGCTCGGCCAGCACCCGCAGCCCGAACGCCAGCGCCGCCGGACTGATGTCGTAGCGTCGCTCGAGGTCGAGCCCGGCGGCGACGGCCGCCAGGTCCGCCTCGCTGAACTGCCGGTGGGCGGGCCCGGCGGCCCCCCTGGACAGCATCCGGTCGCGGACCCGCGGCAGCAGGCCGAGATCCTCCCGGTACCGGAGCATGCGGGCCGAGGTGCCGAGCCGCCTGGCGGCCTCCGAGATGCGCATGGCAGCGATTTTAACAATTTATCGTCAAGAAGGCACATCGGAAGGTGTCAAACCCGCCCGCGCTCCCGTACCGTGTGACCGGATAAGAAATCCGGATACCAAATCGGGACACGAAAATCGCGTCAGGCGAAAGGGCCGACGCTCGAGACAGGAGAACGCATGACCGCCGACGAGCTTCGGTACCAGGTCGCCGACCTATCGCTCGCCGCCTTCGGGCGTAAGGAGATCCAGCTGGCCGAGCACGAGATGCCCGGCCTGATGGCGGTCCGCGCCGAGCACGCGCCGAGCCAGCCGCTGCGCGGCGCCAGGATCACCGGCAGCTTGCACATGACCATCCAGACGGCGGTGCTGATCGAGACGCTCACCGCGCTGGGCGCGCAGGTCCGCTGGGCCAGCTGCAACATCTTCTCGACCCAGGACCACGCCGCCGCCGCGGTCGCGGTCGGCCCCGATGGCACACCCGATGACCCCAAGGGCATCCCGGTCTTCGCCTGGAAGGGCGAGACGCTCGAGGAGTACTGGCGGTGCACCGAGCTGGCGCTGACCTGGCCCGGCGAGGACGGCCCGAACATGATCCTGGACGACGGCGGCGACGCCACCCTGCTGGTGCACAAGGGCGCCGAGTACGAGCAGGCCGGCGGGGTCCCCGCCCCGGACAGCGATGACCCCGAGGAGTGGGTGATCATCCTGGACCGGCTGCGCAACTCGCTGGCTGACCACCCCGGCAAGTGGACCAGGGCCGCCAACGTCATCCAGGGCGTGACCGAGGAGACCACGACCGGGGTGCACCGCCTCTACGAGATGGCCACGGCCGGCTCGCTGCTGTTCCCGGCGATCAACGTCAACGACTCGGTGACCAAGTCCAAGTTCGACAACAAGTACGGCTGCCGGCACTCGCTCATCGACGGAATCAAGCGGGGCACCGACGTGCTGATCGGTGGCAAGGTCGCCGTGGTGTGCGGTTACGGCGACGTCGGCAAGGGCTGCGCGGAGAGCCTGCGCGGCCAGGGCGCCCGGGTGATCGTCACCGAGATCGACCCGATCTGCGCGCTGCAGGCCGCGATGGACGGTTACCAGGTCACCACGCTGGAGGACGTCGTCGGGACCGCGGACATCTTCGTGACCACCACCGGCAACCGCGACGTGATCAACGCCGATCACATGAGCAAGATGAAGCACCAGGCGATCGTGGGCAACATCGGCCACTTCGACAACGAGATCGACATGGCCGGGCTGGCCCGGGTGCCGGGCATCCGC
>DATBEM010000248.1:0-3245 GCA_036276115.1 Trebonia sp. | reverse complement strand
CGGTCGAACCGGTCCCGCGGACGACGCGGATCGTTACCCTGGCCTCGCGTCCGGACGGGCGCCCGACGCCCGGCAACTTCGGGCTGGACGAGCAGCCGGCCGGCGAGCCCGGCCCCGGCCAGGTACTGGTTCGCAACGTCTACATGAGCGTCGACCCGGCCATGCGCGGCCGGATGGAGCCGACCGAGAAGCATTACACGACCAACTTCTCGGTCGGCGGGCCGCTCGACGGATCGGCCATCGGGCAGGTCATCGCCAGCCGGGCCGACGGGTTCGCGGCCGGCGACTTCGTGCGCCACCGCCTGGGCTGGCGCGACTACGCCCTGGTCGACGGCGCGGCGGCCACCGTCGTCGACCCGGCGCTGGCGCCGCTGCCCAGCTGGCTCGGCGTGCTGGGCCAGCCCGGGTTCACCGCCTACGCCGGGCTGCGCCGGGCGGGCGACATCCGCCCGGGCGATGTGGTCTTCGTGTCCGCCGCGGCGGGCGCGGTGGGCAGCACCGCGGGCCAGCTCGCGCGGCTGCTCGGGGCGTCGCAGGTGATCGGCAGCGCCGGCGGCGCGGCAAAGTCCCGCCTCCTGGTCGACGAGCTGGGCTTCGACGCGGGGATCGACTACCGGGCGGGCCTCGCGGACGGGCTGGCGGCGGCCGCGCCGGACGGCATCGACCTGTACTTCGACAACGTCGGCGGCGATCATCTGGTCGCCGCCCTGTACGCGCTTCGGCTGCACGGCCGGGTCGCGCTGTGCGGGATGATCTCGACGATGGAGGATGCCTCGGCCGCGCCCGGGGTGCAGCACCTGATCCAGGCCGTGCTGAAACGGCTGACCCTGCGGGGCTTCATCGTGCGCGATCACGAGGATCTCCGGCCCGAGTTCGAGAAGCAGGTCGCGAACTGGCTGCGGACCGGGGAGCTGGTCGCCAGGCAGACCGTGGTGGACGGCCTGGAGAACGCGGTCGACGCGTTCATCGGGCTGCTGTCCGGGGCCAACGTGGGCAAGATGCTCGTCCGCCTGTCGCCCGACTCGTCGCCCGACGGCGGTGCCTGATGGACATCACCGTGCCACCGGAGGTGGCGGACCTGGCCCGGCGGACGCGCGAGTTCATCGCCGAGGTCGTCATCGGTGTCGAGGAGGAGACCGGCGGGTCGGTGCACGCGGCGCCGGATGAGCTCCGGCGCTCGTTGCAGAAGCAGGCCCGGGCGGCCGGGTTGCTGGCGCCGCACGTGCCCGTCGAGTGGGGCGGCTGCGGCCTGGACGTGCGCGGTCAGGCGGTGGTGTTCGAGGAGGCAGGCTACTCGCTGCTCGGCCCGCTGGCGATGAACTGCGCGGCGCCCGACGAGGGGAACATGCACCTGCTGTCGGTGGTGGCCACGCCGGAGCAGAAGGAGAAGTACCTGCGCCCGCTGGCGGCGGGCGAGATCCGGTCCTGCTTCGCGATGACCGAGCCGGCGCCCGGGGCCGGGGCCGACCCGTCGATGCTGTCGACCACGGCGACTCGTGTTACCGAGGGGTGGCGCATCGACGGGCGGAAGTGGTTCATCAGCGGCGCGCGCGGCGCGGGCTTCGCGATCTGCATGGCCCGGACCAGCGGGGCGCCGGGCGAGCGCGGCGGCGCGACGATGTTCCTGGTCGACGGCGACCACCCCGGGCTGCGCGTGGTCCGGGACATCGACACCCTGGACGAGGGACTGTTCGGCGGGCACAGCGAGGTGGTCTTCGACGGCTGCGTGGTCGGGCCGGAGTCCGTGCTGGGCGAGGTCGACCGCGGATTCGAGTACGCCCAGGTGCGGCTGGCTCCGGCGCGGCTGACGCACTGCATGCGATGGCTGGGCCTGGCGCGGCGGGCGCACGGCATCGCGGTGGACTGGGCCGCGACCCGCAAGTCGTTCGGCGGCCTGCTCGGCGACCTGGGCATGGTCCAGCAGCTGGTGGCCGACTCCGAGATCGACATGGCCGCCAGCCGGGCGCTCATCTGGCACACCGCCGCCGTGCTCGACGGCGGGGCCGGGGGCACCGCCGTGGTTGCCGGCGGGGCCCGGGGCGGGACCGAATCGTCCATGGCCAAGACGTTCGTGGCCGAGGCGGTCAACCGGGTGGTGGACCGTTCGGTGCAGATCTGCGGGGCGCTGGGCGTCTCCGGTGACGTGCTGCTGTCCCGCTACCTGCGCGAGGTGCGACCGTTCCGGATCTACGACGGGCCGTCGGAGGTGCACCGCTGGGCGATCGGCCGGCGGGCCATCAGCCAGCGCCGGCGCGCCATCGAGGGCGGCGAGCCGCCACGCTTCCGGCGCTTTGGTGGCCGGAAGGAGACACTGCCGTCATGATCGCCGTAGATCCTGGCCTGTTCAGCTCGCTCGACCCGCCGCGGCTGGCCGGCTCGCGCTGCGCGAGCTGCGGCACGGTGACCTTCCCGGCTGCGTCTGGTTGTGCGAAGTGCGCCGGTACGGATCTGGCCCGGGTGGAGCTCGCCGACCGGGGGGCGCTGTGGACCTGGACCGTGCAGGCGTTCGAGCCCAAGGCCCCCTACCGCGTGCCGGACGGCGGCTTCACCCCCTACGGCGTCGGCTACGTCGACCTCGGCGACGTGATCGTCGAGTCACGGCTGCTCGGCGATCCGGCCGGGCTCGAGATCGGCATGGCGATGCGGCTGACGCTGCTGCCGCTGTGGCCCGCGCCGGACGGCGCGCCGGTGGTCAGCTACGCGTTCGAGCCGGCGGGAGGCTTGGGATGAGCGGCTCTTCGGCCGAGGTGGCCATCGTCGGCGTCGGGCTGCACCCGTTCGGCCGGCACGACGCTGCACTGACCGGGATGGCGATGGGGGCCCAGGCGTGCCGGCTGGCGCTGGCCGACGCGGGCGTGAGCTGGGCCGACATCGGCTACGCGGTGGGCGGGAGCAACGTCTCCGGCAAGCCGGACACGCTGGTCGGCGTGCTCGGCCTGACCGGCGTGCCGTTCGTCAACGTGCGCAACGGGTGCGCCACCGCGGGCGTGGCGCTGGCCACGGCGGCCAACGCGATCCGGGCGGGCGAGACCGATCTCGCGCTCGCGGTCGGGTTCGACAAGCACGCCCGCGGCGCGTTCGCGGCCAGCCCGGCCGACTACGGGCACGCGGACTGGTACGGCGAGACCGGGCTGATGGTCACGACGCAGTTCTTCGCCATGAAGGACCGCCGGTACCTGCACACCCACGGGCTGAAGGACCGGCTGCTGGCGCAGGTGGCGGCCAAGGCGTTCCGGTGCGGCGAG
>DATBEM010000247.1:0-18047 GCA_036276115.1 Trebonia sp. | reverse complement strand
GTGAAGCTAATCGACGGCAATCCCGGGCAGGCGGACCACGCCCAGCTAAGCACCCTGCAACGGATGGGGCCTTCGAGGCAGAAACGGTTCGCGGGCCGGCGGGAACCGCCGGCGCGGGGGCTTGCCGCTACGCGGGGCCGGTGCGGGGCTGGCGGGTGCTGCCGGACGGGGGGTTGCGCGGGAGGAAGACGGCGAAGACCGGGGGCTTGCGGCGGGCGAGGACGACCCGGCCACCGTCCACGGCGGCCATGGTGCGGGCCAGCGACAAGCCGAGGCCAGTGCCCTCGGGGCGGCCGCTGACGCTGCGCTCGAAGATCCGCGACACCAGCTCGGCCGGGACCCCGTGCCCCTCGTCCTCGACCTCGATCACCACCGAGCGGGCCGACTGCGAGCGCCGGATCGTCACCGTCCCGCCGCCGTGCATGAGCGCGTTGTCCAGCAGCGTGGCGATGACCTGGGCGAGCCCGCCGGGGGTGAAGTACGCCTCCAGGCCGGCGTCACCGGTCAGCAGCATCTTGCGCCCGGCCCGCCGGAACGCCGGCTCCCACTCGGTCATCTGCTGGGCCACGACCCGGTCGATCCCGTTCAGCACCTCCGACGCGGCCCCGACCCGGCGGGCGGGACTCAGCAGCTGGCTCACCACGTCGGCCAGCCGCTCGGCCTGGGCGAGGGCGGCGGTGCCCTCCTCGCGGACCACCTCGGGGTCCTCGGCCGCCGCGACCATCTCCTCCAGCCGCATCGACAGCGCGGTCAGCGGCGTCCGGATCTGGTGCGAGGCATCGACCGCGAGCTCGCGGTCAGCCGTCAGCAGGAGGGTGACCCGGCGGGCGGCGCTGTCGAGCCCGCTGGCCACCTGGTCGATCTCGGTCACCCCGTAGCGGCGCCCGACCGGCCGGGGGTCGCCGGTGCCGAGCCGCCCGGCCGCCTCGGCCAGCTCCTCCACCGGCCGTGCGGCCCGGCGGGCGAGCATCCCGGCCAGGCCCACGGCGACGACGAGCGCGACCGCGAGCAGCGGCAGCCCGACCGCCAGCAGGCCCTTGTCGCTGATGCCCGCCGTGACCAGCAGCGGGACGCTGGCGATGAGCACGCCGACAGCGGCGACAATCGACGTGGAAAACCAGATCTGGCGCCGCAGCACCTCAGTCGCCGCGCTCGAAGCGGAAGCCGACCCCCCGCACCGTGGTGATGTACATCGGGTGGTGCGCGTCGTCGCCCAGCTTGCGGCGCAGCCAGGAGATGTGCATGTCCAGCGTCTTGGTCGAGGTCCACCACTTGGCGTCCCAGACCTCGCGCATGATCTGCTCGCGGGTGACGACCTTCCCGGCCTCCCGCAGCAGCACCCAGAGCAGGGCGAATTCCTTCGTGGTGAGGTCCAGCTCGGTGTCGCCGTGCCACGCCCGGCGGGCCTCGTTGTCGACCCGGACCCCGCGCACCGTCCCGGCCGGCGCCTCGACCGCGCCCCGGCGCAGCAGCGCCCGGACCCGGGCGAGCAGCTCCGCCAGCCGGAACGGCTTGGTGACGTAGTCGTCGGCCCCGGCGTCCAGCCCCACGACGGTATCGACCTCGTCGGCCCGGGCGGTGAGGATCAGCACCGGGGTCGCGTGCCCCTCGGCCCGCACCCGGCGGCAGACCTCCAGCCCGTCCAGCTCGGGCAGCCCGATGTCCAGCAGGATCAGGTCGATCCCGTCCGACAGGGCGCGGCCGAGCGTGGCCGGCCCGTCCTCGGTGACTTCCACCTGGTAGCCCTCCCGGCGCAGGGCGCGGGAGAGGGGCTCGGAGATGGAGGTGTCATCCTCTGCGAGGAGAACTCGGGTCATGCCCTCAATAGTAAAACCCGAGTAAAGCTGATGCGGCGCCCCCACCTAGGAACACTGCCCCGGAACGCTAGCCGGGCCCGTCCGCCTCAGGCTGCGCTGCCCGCGCCCGCTCCTCCTCGACCAGTTGGAAGATCGTGGACTGGAGCCGCTCGACCCGCGGGATCTCGGTCAGCCGGACCTGCCCGTGCTCGCCGGGCGACTCCACCACCAGCGTGCCCGAGCCGAGCATCCGGTCCCAGAGCGAGGTCTCGAACGACACGTCGGTGATCCGGGATAGCGGGATGTCCTTCCCGAACCGGGAGACGATTCCCTCCCGCATCCGCAGCCGCCGGTCGGTCAGCTCGTACGTCGTCGTCCGCCAGCGCAGGAGCGGCAGCATCAGCCGCCCCATCAGCCCCACCAGCGCCACCGCCAGGAGCACCAGCGGGCCGATCGGGGCCGCCTTGCCCCAGGGGATCAGCACCACCGCGACGAGCACGATCGCCACGATCAGCACCGCCTGCACGATCGGGGCGACGAGCACCTTCCAGTGCGGGTGCACGATGGCGACCGGGTTCTCCCCCGGCGCGAGAGTCTGGTCACGGCTCATGCGCGTATGGTCCCATAAGTCGGGTCACCGGAGGTGGATGACGTCCCCCGCCGCGATCGGGTGGGTGACGCCCCCCGCTTCCAGCAGCAGGTGCCCCTCGGGGGCGATGCCCGCCGCCACCCCGGTCACGAGCGAGCCGCCGGGCAGCTCGACCTGCACCTCGCGCCCGAGCGTGGCCGACATGCGCGTGTACTGGGCGAGCAGGCCGGTCCGCTCGGAGTCAGGGTCGGCGTTGAACGTCTTGTACCACTGCCCGAGCGCCCGCAGGATCTCGATGAGCAGGACGTCGCGCTCGACCGGGGTCCCCTCGGCCAGCAGCGAGGTCGGCGCGAGGCCGCCCGGCCCCGGCGGGAGCTCCTCGGGGGCGGTCGAGACGTTCAGCCCGATGCCGAGGATGACCGCGTTGCCAACCGCCTCGGCGAGGATGCCGGCCAGCTTGCGGTCGCCCACGAGCACGTCGTTGGGCCACTTGAGGGTGGCGTCGAGCCCGGTCAGGGCGCGGACGGCGGCGGCCGTGCCGATCCCGGCGATGAGCGGCAGCCACCCCAGCCGGACCGGCGGGATGCTCTCGGGGCGCAGCAGGACCGAGAACGTGAGCGCCGCGCCCGCCGGGCTGACCCAGCTACGGCCCATCCGGCCCCGGCCCGCGGTCTGCTCCTCGGCGACCAGGATGGCGCCCTCGGCCAGGCCCCGGGTGGCCCAGTCGAGCAGGTCGGCGTTGGTGGACCCGGTCTGCGGGACCACCTCGATGGCGGTCCACGGCCCGTTGAAGCTCGGCAGCTCCTGGGCGAGCCGGGCCTGGTCGAGCGGCTGGCGGAAGTCAGTCACTGATCGCGATCCTCAGCCGCCGGAAGCCCTTGCCCTTGCTTTCCACCTTGACGACGGAGATCCGCCCGACCTGGGCGGTCGAGGCGACGTGGGTGCCGCCGTCGGCCTGGGTGTCGAGCCCGGCGATGTCCACGATCCGGACCTCGCGCACGTCGGCCGGGACGAGGCGCAGGTCGTCGACCTTGCGGGCGCCGGTGATGCGGGTCTGGACCCCGCCCCGCAGCAGTACGCCGTGGTCCGGCGGCTGGCCGCCGCCTCCGGGGTAGAAGGCGGACCGGTCAAGGACGACCCCCTCGGGTGTCGCCTCAAGGACGGCCGCGTCCCACTCGCGCAGCGTCTGATCGGCCAGCTCTAGCCGGCTTGTCCTGCTCACCCGCGCCAGCCTACCCGCGCCCGGCCGATAGGCATGTCGGGCGCGGGACGGGGGCTGGCGGCGATGACGGACTTCGTGAAATCACGGGCGGTTATGGGCTACTCGGTGCGGGTGGCGACGTGGAACGCCGCCAGCGTCCCGCCGACGATGGCCGTGGCCGCCAGCGCGATCGAGGACACCTCGAAGGCGTGGGCGCTGGCGAGCCCGGCGCCGTGCAGCCCGGCCAGGTTGAGGAACAGGGTGCCGAAGGTGGCCACGCCGCCGACGATCCCGAGCTGGTTCACCGTCACGATCACGCCGCTGGCGTCGGCCGCGAGCGCGACCGGGACCCGCGACAGCACCCGGGTCATGAGCGGGCCGAACCCGGCCGCCATCCCGCCCCCGGACAGGGCGGCGAGGACGTAGGTGGCGTCGCCCCCGGTGCCGCCGCCGGCGAGCAGCAGGCCGAGGCCCAGCAGGGCGAGGCCGTTGACGACGAACCCGCCGACGATCAGGATGTGCCGCTGCCCGGCCGGGACCCGCTGCCAGTTCAGGCTCACCGCCGCGAACGCGAGCGCCGCGGGCACGAAGGTCAGCCCCGAGCGGAGCGGGGAGTCGCCGAGGCCGTCTTGCAGGTGCAGGGTGAAGACGAAGAGCCAGCCGCCGAAGATCGCCATGGTGGCGAACATGCCGCCGATGCCGGTGGCGATGCCGGGGGCGCGCAGCAGGGCGCGCGGCATGATCGGCTGGCCGCCCCGCGCGTGGACCAGGCGCTCGACCGGGCCGAGGGCGACGGCGAGCACGACCGCGATGCCCAGCAGCGCCCAGCCCCAGGCGGGCCAGCCGAGCGACTGGCCGAGGACCAGCGGCAGCACGAACGCCAGCACGGCCGGGGTGAGGGTGAACAGGCCGGGCAGGTCGAGCCGCCGCTGCGGGCGGCCCGCGTCCGCCGCCGGCAGCAGCCGCCCGAGGGCGAGCAGGACCAGGCCGACGGGCACGTTGACCAGGAAGATCGGGCGCCAGGCGGAGCCGAAGAGGTCGGCGCTGACCAGCAGCCCGCCCAGCACCTGGCCGAGGACGGCCCCGCCCGACAGCACCGCCGCGTAGAAGCTCATGGCGCGCGCCCGCGGGCCGGGCTCGGTGTAGGTGCGCTGGATGAGGCTGAGCACCTGCGGGATCATGACGGCGGCGCCGACGCCCTGGACGAACCGCAGGCCCACCAGCCAGCCGGCCGAGGGGGCCAGGCCGCAGCCGAGGGAGGCCAGGGTGAACAGCGCGGCCCCGGCCAGGAACATCCGCCGGTGGCCGGCGATGTCCCCCAGCCGCGCGCCGGTGACGAGCAGCACGGCGTAGGAAATGGTGTACCCGGCCACGATGAGCTGCAGCAGCGCGCCCGAGGCGTGCAGGCTGGCCGCCATCGAGGGAACCGCGACGTTAACGATGGAGTTGTCGATCACGGCCATGAGCTGCCCGGTCAGGACAATGGCGAGCACGAGGCCCGGCCGGACCGGGCGCGCGGCGCCCGCGCCGTCCGCCCGGCCCCTGGCCAGCCTCCGGGTCACGGGGAGCGGCCGGATATCGGTGAGGTCTGTCATGGAGCTAAGCTTGCCGGGTATCTTATGCTGGTACCAAGAGCCTGGTTATCCTGGTACTGACAGCACCTTGATGAGCCTCCCGGGAGCGCGTCTCATGACAACGGCATTTCACGGAACCTCCCCTGGCGGCAACGCCAGCGGTCAGGGTGGCGCCAGCGCCGCCGGCCGGGCGGCCGAGCGGCGGACCGAGCTCGCCTCGTTCCTGCGCAGCCGCCGGGAGCGGATCACCCCCGAGGACGTGGGCCTGCCGCCAGGGCACCGGCGACGCACCAGCGGGCTGCGCCGCGAGGAGGTCGCCCAGCTCGCCGGGGTGGGCGTTACCTGGTACACGTGGCTGGAGCAGGGCCGGCCGATCAACGCCAGCTCCCAGGTGCTGGACGCGATCGCCCGGACGCTGCGGCTGGACGCCACCGAGCGGGTGCACCTGTTCCGGCTGGCCGACCTGCCCGGCAACGATGTCCCCGCGACCTGCGTGGAGTGCCCGCTGCCGGGGACCGTCCAGGATGTCCTGGACTCGTTCACCGCCGTCCCGGCATCGGTCGTCAGCGAGCGGTTCGACATCCTGGCCTGGAACGCCATGTACGCGATGCTGTTCCCGCGGGTGGTGAACGCCCCGGCCGACGAGCGCAACACGCTGCTGGCCGCCCTGACCGGCCCGCCCTGCTGCAACGCGATCAGCGACCCGAGCGTGATGTGCGACATAATGATCGGCCACCTGCGGGCCAACTACGGCAAGCACGTCGGCGACCCGGCCTGGACCCACTTCATCCGCCGCCTGGAGGGCGCCAGCCCCGCCTTCGCGAAGGTCTGGGCGGGCCAGGACGTGGCGGCCCCGTCAAGCTACGTCAAGGGCTTCCGCCACCCCGCCGTCGGCCCGGTCCAGGCCATCTCCACCAGCTTCGCCATCAGCGCCGTCCCCGGCGCCCGCATGGTCGTCTACACCCCCTCCGACCCGGCCAGCCGGATGGCCCTGGAACGCCTGTCATCCGGCGAGTTCGAAAACAAGCACTTCCCCTGCTGGCCCGTCCACGACCCGGTGGTACACCAGATCCCCGCCCCCGCAGCAGCCACCACCATCGCCTGATTTAAGAGAAGGCACCCGCGACGCCGCCCTAGCCCGACGCCAGCACGGTTTGCCGCGAGCGAGCGAGCGTCTCGGGCGAGCCCGCGGGCCCCCGGAAGCCGAAGGCGCGAGGGGGCCCGCGCGGCGCAGGTCGATGGACGGCGACCAGCCCAGGATGGCCAGGGGGGCCTGGGGGTACTGGCGTGTGTCCCCCGGAAATTACAGCGGGATGTTGCCGTGCTTCTTGGGGGGCATCGTCTCTCGCTTGCTTCGCAGGGAGCGGAGGGCTCTCGTGACGGCTACGCGGGTCTCGGAGGGGCGGATGACGGCGTCGACGTAGCCCCGCTCGGCTGCGATGTACGGGTTGGCCAGGGCGTCCTCGTACTCGGCGGTCTTCGCCGCCCGCAGCGCGGCCGGGTCGTCGGCCGCGGCCAGGTCGCGCCGGTAGACGATGTTGACCGCGCCGGAGGCGCCCATGACCGCGATCTGGGCGGTCGGCCAGGCGAGGTTCACGTCCCCGCCGAGGTGCTTGGACCCCATGACGTCGTACGCGCCGCCGTAGGCCTTGCGGGTGATCACGGTCACCTTGGGGACCGTTGCCTCGGAGTAGGCGTACAGCAGCTTGGCCCCGCGGCGGATGATGCCGCCCCATTCCTGGGTGACGCCAGGCAGGAAGCCGGGCACGTCCACGAAGGTCAGGATCGGGACCGAGAACGCGTCGCAGGTCCGCACGAACCGGGCCGCCTTCTCCGAGGCGTCGATGTCGAGGGTGCCCGCGAACTGCATCGGCTGGTTGGCGACGACGCCGACCGGCGCCCCCTCGACCCGGCCGAAGCCGACGATGATGTTCGGCGCGAACCCCTCGTGGACCTCAAGGAAGGTCTCGTCATCGAGGATCGTCTCGATGACCGTGTGCATGTCGTAGGGCTGGTTGGCCGAGTCGGGGATGAGGGTGTCGAGCGCCTCGTCCTGCCCGGTCGCCACGGCGCTGGTGACCGTGTCGAGCGCCGGCGGGTCGGCCAGGTTGTTCGACGGCAGGAAGGACAGCAGGTCGCGCACGTAGCCGATGGCGTCCTGCTCGTCATGGGCCTGGTAGTGGGCGACGCCCGACTTGGTGGCGTGCGTGCGCGCCCCGCCCAGCTCCTCGAACGTGACGTCCTCGCCGGTGACCGTCTTGATGACGTCCGGGCCGGTGATGAACATGTGGCTGGTGCCCTCGACCATGACGACGAAGTCGGTCAGCGCGGGCGAGTAGACCGCCCCGCCCGCGGCCGGGCCCATGATCAGGGAGATCTGCGGGATCACGCCGGAGGCGCGGACGTTGCGGTAGAAGATCTCGGCGAACAGGCCGAGGGCGACCACGCCCTCCTGGATGCGGGCACCGCCGCCGTCGTTGAACCCGATGACCGGGCAGCCGGTCTTCATCGCGTGGTCCATGACCTTGACGATCTTCTCGCCGTAGACCTCGCCGAGGCTGCCGCCGAAGACCGTGAAGTCCTGGCTGAACACCGCGACCGGGCGGCCGTCAACGGTGCCGTGCCCGGTGACCACGCCGTCGCCGTAGGGCCGGTTCTTCTGGATCCCGAACTCGTGCGCCCGGTGCCGGGCCAGCTCGTCGAACTCGACGAAGGACCCCTCGTCCAGCAGCAGGGCGATCCGCTCGCGAGCGGTCAGCTTGCCCCGGGCGTGCTGCTTCTCCACCGCCGCGGCGGAGCCCGCGTGGACGGCCTCGTGGCGGCGGTGCTCCAGGTCGGCGATCTTGCCGGCCGTGGTGTGAATGTCGGGCTGGCTGTCTGCACCCGGCGCCTGGAGCGGGGAAGGGCTCGTCATGGGAAGTAAGAGTAACCGGGCCCGAGGTTGGGCTTCACGCGGGCGGGTTACCTTGTGGGAGTGACCACCTTGACCGCTGACCGGGAACGCGACTCCGCCGAGCTTCCGGAGGCCATGCGCCGGGATGTCCGCCTGCTGGGGGACATCCTGGGCGAGATCATCAGCGAGGACGACCCGACGCTGCTCGGTGACGTCGAGCGGCTGCGCCGCGCTGTCATCGCCGCCCGGGCGGCCGCGGGCGGCGATCGCCCGGCCGGCGCCGGGGACGGCATCGCCGGCCTGGTCGGAGCGTGGTCCGGGGACCGCGCCGAGCAGGTGGCGCGGGCGTTCACGGTGTACTTCCACCTGGTCAACCTGGCCGAGGAGCAGCAGCGGGTGCGGACCCTGCAGGAGCGCGACTCCGGTGACCAGGCGCCCCGGGAGTCGCTGGCCGACGCGGTGGCGCGGATCACCGGCGAGCAGGGCGCCAGCCAGGTCGGCGAGTTGCTCGCCGGGCTGCGGGTCCACAACGTGTTCACCGCCCACCCGACCGAGGCCCGCCGCCGCGCGGTGGTTGCCTCGCTGCGCCGGGTGGCCGAGCTGCTGACCGTGCTCGATGATTCGCGCCTAGGAGCCGCGCAGGTGGCCGAGGCCCGGCGCAAGCTGCGCGAGGCGGTGGACCTGCTGTGGCGGACGGCCCAGCTGCGGGCGGCGGGCATGTCGCCCCTGGACGAGGTCCGGACCGTGATGACCGCGTTCGACGAGACCCTGTTCCGCCTGGTCCCCCGGGTCTACCGGGCACTCGACCACGTGCTGGCGGGCGACGCGAGCGGGAGCGTCCCCTCGCCGGTGCCGGCGTTCCTGCGGTTCGGCAGCTGGGTCGGGGCCGACCGGGACGGGAACCCGAACGTCACCGCGGCGATCACCCGCGAGGCGGCGATGATCCAGGCCGACCACGCGCTGCGCGCCCTGGAGGCGGCCTGCACCCGGATCGGGCGGTCGCTGACGGTGTCCGAGGGGTCCGCGCCGCCGTCGGCCGCGCTGCGCAGGGCCCTGTCGGCCGCGTCCGCCGCCCAGCCCGAGCTGCTGCGCGAGCTGGCGGCCCGCTCCCCGCGCGAGCCCTACCGGGCCTACCTGCTGTACGCGGCCGAGCGGCTGGCCGCCACCCGGACCCGCGACCTCGACCTCGCCTACAGCGGCCCCGGGGAGTTCATCGCCGACCTGGCGCTGGTCCAGGGGTCGCTGGCCGGCGACGGCGCTCCCCGGCAGGCCCAAGGGGAGCTGCAGCACCTGATCTGGCAGGCCGAGACGTTCGGCTTCCACCTGGCCGGGCTGGAGGTCCGCCAGCACTCGCGGGTGCACGCCCGGGCGCTGGCGGAGCTGCGGGCCGAGGCGGTCGCCTCGCCCGACGCCCCGGCCGCCGACCTGTCCCCGATGACGGCCGAGGTGCTGGACACGATCCGGGTCATCGCCTGGATCCAGCGCCGCTACGGGATCGAGGCGTGCCGCCGGTACATCATCTCGTTCACCACCTCGGCCGAGGATGTCGCCGCGGTCTACGAGCTGGCCCGCTTCGCGCTGCCCGACGGCGGGGCCGAGTCGCTCGTCCTCGACGTGATCCCGCTGTTCGAGAGCGGCGACGACCTCGCGGCGGCGCCGGGCGTGCTGACCGGGATGCTCGCCATCCCCGACGTCCAGCGGCGCCTGGCCGCGGGCGGGCGGCACCTGGAGGTGATGCTCGGCTACTCCGACTCGGCCAAGGAGCTCGGCCCTGCTAGCGCCACCTTCCGGCTGTTCGAGGCGCAGGCGGCGATGGCCGCGTGGGCAGCCGAGCACGACGTGAAGGTCACCCTCTTCCACGGCCGGGGCGGCGCCCTGGGCCGGGGCGGCGGGCCAGCCGGGCGGGCCGTCATGGCCCAGGCGCCCGGGTCGGTGGACGGCCGCCTGAAGGTGACCGAGCAGGGCGAGGTCATCTTCGCCCGCTACGGGCGCGAGGCGATCGGCCTGCGCCACCTGGAGCAAGTCACCTCGGCGGTGCTGATGTCGTCGTCCCCGTCGCTCGGCGCGGGCACCAGCGCGGCCGCGGCCGCGTTCCGGTCCCTGGCCGAGCGGGTTGACGGGGCCGCCAAGAGCGCGTTCCGGGCGCTGGTGGAGACCGGCGGGTTCGCCGAGTGGTTCGCCACCGTCAGCCCGCTGGACGAGATCGGCGGCCTTCGGATCGGCTCGCGGCCCGCGCGCCGGGGGCACGGCGGCGGCCCCCTGGGCCTGGAGGACCTGCGGGCGATCCCGTGGGTGTTCGCCTGGGCGCAGACCCGGCTCAACCTGCCCGGCTGGTACGGGCTCGGCAGCGGCCTGGCGGCGGCCGCCTCGGCGGCCGGGGAGCCGGGCGACGGCCTCGCCGAGCTGCGCCGCGCCTACGAGCAGTGGCCGCTGTTCACCTCGCTGCTCGACAACGCCGAGATGAGCCTGGCCAAGACCGACCGGTCGATCGCGGCCCGCTACCTGGCCCTGGGCGGCCGCGACGACCTGGCCGGGCAGGTGCTGGCTGAGTACGACCTGACCCGGCGGCTGGTGTTGCGGGTCACCGGCCACGAGCGGCCGCTGGCCGGGCGGCACGTGCTCTCACGCGCCATCGCCTTGCGCGACCCGTACGTGGACGCGCTGTCCTACCTCCAGCTGCGGGCGCTGACGGAGCTGCGCACCGGTGAGGGGGACGGGGACCGCGAGGCCCTGGAGCGCCTGCTACTGCTCACGGTCAACGGGATCAGCGCGGGGTTGCAGAACACCGGATGAGCGTCACCAGCCCCACGAGTGCTAACCAGTCCCTCTGGAATGCGCCGTAGTGGCCCATGCACCTACCGGTCTGCCCTAAAGTCAGAAGACGATGAGCGAATTCGCCGCCCCGATGCCCGTCCTCGCCAGATACGCGGTCATGGTCGATGTCGGGTATATCTACGCGGCCGCTGGCGAGCTGCTTTTCGGCACCAGCTCCCGGCGCGACTTCAGGGTCGACGCGGTGGGGCTCATCTCCTCGATCACCAAGCACGCGGACGAGCTGTTTCGCGGCGAGCTCCTCCGCGTGTACTGGTACGACGCCGCCCGCGACCGGGTGCCGACCATCGACCAGCGCGTCGTGGCCCAGATGGCGTGGGTCAAGCTGCGCCTGGGCAACCTGAACGCCCGCGGCCAGCAGAAGGGCGTGGACGCCAACATCCGGGCCGACATGGAGGCCCTGGCCCGGCACCGCGCGCTCACCGACGCGGTGCTGATCGCCGGGGACGAGGACATGGTTCCCGCCGTCGAGGCCGCCCAGGCCTACGGCGTCCGCGTTCACCTGTGGGGCATCGAGCCGCCCTACGGCACGAACCAGGCCGAGCGCCTCGTGTGGGAGTCCGACACGGTGGACGTGCTCGACGCCGCGTTCCTGCGCCCGTACTTCACCCGCAACCCCGTTCCGGAGCAAGCCCGCCCGGACATCCAGGCGGCCACCGCGCCGACGCCGGCCCAGCTGTTCGGCGAGCGGCACCGGGCGGTGACGACCACCGCCCCGATCCCGGTGGTGCGGGGCGGCCACCTGACCCAGACCGGCCCGATGCCCAAGCTCGGCCCGGACCGCCGCCACGTCGAGGAAGCCGGCGAGCACGTCGCCCACAAGTGGATCCTCACCCGCGGCCAGGACAACATCCGCGACCTGCTCCCCGGCCCGATCCTGCCGCCCGTCATCGACAAGGAGCTCCTCGTCGAGGCGGAGAAAGAGCTCGGCCAGTCCTTGCGCCCTTACCAGGAAGCGCGAGAATGGCTGAGGGACGCGTTCTGGGCTCGCGTCCACCGCGAGTTCGGCATCGGCGTAGGAAGGTCCCGTGGCTGAGATTCCTTATCTGCAAGTCGTGAAGGGCGACGCGACTCCCGAGGAGATCGCCGCCCTTGTCGCGACCCTCACCGCTATCGCGGCCGCCCGAGCTGCGGCACCGCCAGCGCCGGCGCGCTCGGCCGCCTCGGCTTGGACCGACAAGTCCCGCCAGCTCCGGCCGGCGCTGCACCCCTCCCCGGCGGGCTGGCGCCGCTCGGCGCTGCCGTCCTTAGGGCATCCCTCGGGGTTCGTCCCGCCAAGCTGGGCCCGGGGGCCTCGATCCTGACTAGATTCGTTCAACCGCGCTAACGGCGCCGGCCCGCGAGGGGCCGGCGCCGTTAGCGCTACCGGGACTGCCTCAGGCGGTCAGCCGCTCCAGCACCAGGTCGCGGACGCGGGCCGCGTCGGCCTTGCCCCTGGTCGCCTTCATGACCGCGCCGACGATGACGCCGGAGGCCGCCGCCTTGCCGCCGCGGACCTTCCCGGCCACGTCCGGGTTGGCCGCGATCGCCTCGTCAATCGCCGCCAGCAGGGCCGAGTCGTCGCTGACGACCGCGAGGCCGTGCTTGGCGACCACCTCGTCCGGGCTGCCCTCCCCCGCCAGCACGGCGTCGAGCACCTCGCGGGCAAGGCGGTCGTTGAGCGTCCCGGCCGACACCAGGGCCGATACCCGGGCCACGTCGGCCGGCGTGATCGGCAGCGACGCGACCTCCGCGCCGGAGTCGTTCGCGCGGCGGGCGAGCTCGCCCATCCACCACTTGCGGGCGTCGGCGGGCGAGCTCCCGGCCGCGACGGTCCGCTCGACCACGTCGAGCGCGCCGGCGTTGCGCAGGGAGTCGTACTCCCCCTCGGCCAGCGACCAGGCGCCGAGCAGCCGCGCCCGGCGGGCCGAGGGAAGCTCAGGCAGCGTCGCCCGGACCGCCTCGACCCACTCCGCCGGCGGCGCGACCGGCACCAGGTCGGGCTCGGGGAAGTACCGGTAGTCCTGCGCCTCTTCCTTGGAGCGGCCCGAGGTGGTCTCGCCCGATTCCTCGTGGAAGTGCCGCGTCTCCTGACGGACCCGCAGCCCGTTGTCGAGCACGAATGCCTGCCGGGCGATCTCCGAGCGCACCGCCCGCTCGACCGAGCGCAGCGAGTTGACGTTCTTGGTCTCGGTCCGGGTGCCCCACACGCCCGAGCCGGCGACCGACAGGGACGTGTTCACGTCGCACCGCATGGAGCCTTCCTCCATGCGCACGTCGGAGACGCCGAGCGAGCGCAGCACGTCGCGCAGCTCGGTCACGTACGCCCGGGCGACCTCGGGGGCGTCCGCCCCGGTGCCGGGAACCGGCTTGGTGACGATCTCCACCAGCGGGATGCCCGCGCGGTTGTAGTCGACCAGCGAGTACTCCGCGCCGTGGATGCGCCCGGTCGCGCCGCCGACGTGCAGCGACTTGCCGGTGTCCTCCTCCAGGTGGACCCGCTCGATCCCGACCCGCACCACCTCGCCGCCGACGGACACGTCCAGGTACCCCTCGAAGCACAGCGGCTCGTCGTACTGGGAGATCTGGAAGTCCTTCGGCATGTCCGGATAGAAGTAGTTCTTGCGGGCGAACCGGCACCACGAGGCGATCGAGCAGTTCAGCGCCAGCCCGATCTTGATCGCGTACTCGATCGCCATCCGGTTCACGACCGGCAGCGACCCCGGCAGCCCGAGGCAGACCGGGCAGACCTGGGAGTTCGGCTCGCCGCCGAACGTGGTCACGCACCCGCAGAACATCTTGGTCCGGGTGCCCAGCTCGACGTGGGTCTCCAGCCCGAACACCGGCTCGTACCGGGTCAGCGCCTCTTCATACGTGACAGTCATGTGGTTACGCCTCCAGGCCCTTTGCCTCGTCCAGCAGCGGGTGCCCCCGGCGGCTGTCGAATGCCGCCTCGACGGCGGCGGCCACCCGGTACATCCGGTCGTCGGCCAGCGGCGGCGCCATCACCTGCAGCCCCACCGGCAGCCCGTTCTCCGGGGCCAGGCCGACCGGGACCGACAGCGCCGCGTTGCCCGCCAGGTTCGACGGGATCGTGCACAGGTCCGCGAGGTACATCGCCATCGGGTCGTCGGCCCGCTCGCCGATGTCGAACGCGGTCGTCGGGGTGGGCGGCGAGATCAGGACGTCCACCTGCCCGAAGGCGGCCTCGAAGTCCCGGATGATCAGCGTGCGGACCTGCTGCGCCTTGCCGTAGTAGGCGTCGTAGTAGCCGCTGGACAGGGCGTAGGTGCCGAGCATGATGCGGCGCTTGACCTCCGGGCCGAAGCCCTCGGCCCGGGTCGCCGCCATGACCTCCTCGGCCGAGCCGGACCCGGTCCGCAGCCCGTAGCGCATCCCGTCGAACCGCGCGAGGTTGGAGGACACCTCGCTCGGCGCGATGAGGTAGTAGGCGGGCAGCGCGTACTTGAAGTGCGGGCAGCTCACCTCGACCACCTTGGCGCCGAGCGACTGCAGCACCTCGACCGCCTCAGCGAACCGGCTCATCACCCCGGGCTGGTACCCCTCGCCGGAGAACTCGCTGACGACGCCGATCGTCATCCCGGACACGTCCGCGTGCCGGGCGGCCTCCACCACCGGCGGGACGGGGGCGTCGATCGAGGTGGCGTCCATCGGGTCGTGCCCCGACATCACCTGGTGCAGCAGGGCGGCGTCGAGCACGGTCCGCGCGAGCGGGCCGGGGGTGTCGAGCGACGACGCGAACGCCACCACCCCGTAGCGCGAGGAGCCGCCGTAGGTCGGCTTGGTCCCGACGATGCCGCACACGGCCGCCGGCTGGCGGATCGACCCGCCGGTGTCGGTGCCGAGCGACAGCGGCGCCTCGAACGCGGCGACGGCGGCGGCCGAGCCGCCGGATGACCCGCCCGGCACCTTGGCCAGGTCCCACGGGTTGCGCGACGGGCCGAAGCCGGAGTTCTCGGTCGAGGACCCCATCGCGAACTCGTCCATGTTCGTCTTGCCGAGCAGCACCGCTCCCGCCGCCCGCAGCCGGGCGGTGACCGTCGACTCATACGGCGGGACCCAGCCCGCAAGGATCTTCGACCCGCAGGTGGTCGGCATGCCGACGGTGGCGAACAGGTCCTTGACGGCGACCGGGACGCCCGCGAGCGGCCCCAGTTCCCCGCCCCGGGCGCGCTTGGCGTCCACCGCCCGGGCCTGGGCCAGCGCGTCGTCCGCGGCCACGTGCAGGAACGCCTTGACCTGGCCGTCCACGGCGGCGACGCGGTCCAGGTGCGCCCGCGTGACCTCCTCGGCCGACACCTCGCCGGCGCTGACGGCGGCGGCGAGCTCGACCGCCGTCTTCTTCACGAGCTCATGCATGGTCGATACCCTTGCCCTTCCCGTCGACCGTGCCGCGGGGGGCACGGGGGGTCGTCCCCCCGGAAGTTAGCTGCACGGCTCAGCCCTCCTCGACCAGGATCCGCGGCACCTTGAACCGCTGCATCTCGACCGCCGGGGCGCCCGCCAGGGCCTCCTGCGAGGTCAGGCAGGGGCGCGGCTCGTCGTCGCGGTACACGTTCGCCAGGCCGGTCGCGTGCGAGGTCGGCGGGATGCCCTCCGCGGCGACCTCCTGCACCTGGGCGACCGCCGAGATGATCTGGTTGAGCTGCGGGGCCAGATGATCCAGCTCTTCGTCGCCGAGCGCGAGCCGGGACAGCCGCGCAAGGTGAGCAACGTCGTCACGGGTAATAGGCATGCCCCAATCCTAGGGGTCGCCGGCGTTGCTCCCTGCCATATTTACGCCCGCTCCGTAGTCTAGGCGCACGCTCAGCAATCAATCGGATACTCAACGCATCCTCACGACGGGGAGAAGATGATCAGATCACGGACGATCACCCGAGGCGTGACCCTGGCCGCCGTGCTCGCCGGAACAACGGCGCTCACGGTCGCGGGCGTGCTCACGACCCCGGCCCTGGCAACCCCCTCCCGGGCGGCCGCCCCCCCGGCCGGCCCCGCTCACCAGAACACCAGCGCTCAGCTGGCCGGCAGCGCGGTCCCGTTCGCCCGGCCCGCCGCCGCCACGGCGGACGTGGCCGGGTCGCGACCGCTCACCATCCAGGTGTGGCTGGCCCCCCGGACCAGCGCCGCCCAGTCCTACGCGACCGCGGTCAGCACCCCGGGTAACCCCCGGCACGGCCAGTTCCTGTCCCCCGCGCAGTACGCGGCCCGCTTCGGGGCGACGCCCGCCCAGGCCGCCTCGGTCGAGGCGTGGCTGACGGGGGCCGGGTTCACCGGCGTCGCGGCCGGCGCGCAGCGCGGCTACGTGCGCGCCACCGCCCCGGCCACGGTGATCGACCAGGCCCTGGGCGTGCGGCTGCGGTACTACCGGCCGGCCGGGACCGCCGCCGCCGGGCCGTATGAGCTGCGCGCCAACGACCGGCCGGTCTCGGTCCCGGCCGCGCTGGCGGGCACCGTCCTCGGGGTCACCGGCCTGGACAACGCCGCCCCGGCCACTACCCTGGCCCGGCCGTCCGGCCCCGCGGCGGGCAAGGCGGCGACGGTAGCGCCCCCGCCCGGGCCGCCGGCGACCACGCTGCCCGTGCAGACCCCCACGGTGGCGGCGGCCCCGGGCACGGCCCCGGTTCCCGTCAGCCCGCCGGTGCCGTTGCCGGCCCCCGTGGCCACGACCAGCCCCACGGCGACGCCGACGGGAAAGCCGACGGCCACGCCGGCCCCCACCGCGACCCCGACCGCGCCGGCCAGCCAGTCGTTCCCGTGCTCGTCCTACTACGGCCAGCACTACGCGACCGAGCTGCCCGCGCTGTACGGGACCAGCCAGTTCCCGACTCAGGTCTGCGGCTACAGCGCGACCCAGCTGCGGGCCGCCTACGGCTACGGCCCGCGGTACACCGGCCAGGGCCAGACGATCGCGCTGGTGGAGCTGGGCCTGGTGCCGTACATGTTCACCACGCTGGCGGACTACGCGTCGGCCAACGGCATCGCCGCCCCGAGCCCGGCCCTGTACAAGGAGCTGTCGATCGGCCACGGCGATGACTGCGGCACCCCGTTCGACGTCGAGGAGCAGATGGACGTGGAGGCGTCCTACGCCCTCGCCCCCGGGGCGACCCACCTGGTGATCGGCGGCGACAGCTGCGACGACGGCGACTACGGCCTGCAGACGCTGTTCAACGCCGACACCGCCGCCCTCGACGGGGACGGGAAGTCCCCGCTGGCGTCGGTGGTGTCCAACTCGTGGGAGGGCTTCGCCGAGGACCAGCCGTCCGACATCGACACCATCGAGCACGCCATCCTGGTCCGGGCGGCGGCCGAGGGCGTCGGCATGTACTACTCCTCCGGGGACACCTCGGGGGTGCTGACCCCGTCCAGCGACCCGTTCGCGACCGCGGTCGGCGGCACCACGCTGGCCATCGGCAACGCGAATCCCCGGCTGTACGAGACCGGCTGGTCCAGCGGCATGTACACCGACACCGACGGCTCGTGGGAGTTCCAGGGCGAGGACGGCGCGGCCGGCGGCGGCCCGAGCCAGCTCTACGCGCAGCCGTCGTACCAGGCGGGGGTGGTGCCCGCCACGCTGGCCACCGCTCCCGGCGACCGGCCCGGCCTGGTCCGCACGGTGCCGGACATCAGCGCCGACGCCGACCCGTTCACCGGCATGGCGGTCGGCCTGCTGACGATCAACTCGGCCGGCCAGCCAACCGGCTACACCCAGGCCCCGACCGGCGGCACGAGCCTGTCCGCCCCGCTCGTCGCCGCCCTGGTGACGGACGCCGAGCAGGGCATGCCGAGCCGGTTCGGCTTCGTCAACCCGGCCCTTTACCAGTTGTCGGGCACCGGCGCCTACGACTACCCGCAGCAGGTCACCAGCAACACCCCGACCCAGTTCAAGGCGGTCGCGTGCGGGGTCGACGCCTGCGGGGTGCTGTCACTGGTCAACTTCGATGACCAGAGCTGGAGCATGGACGGCTACACCGGGCAGGTGACGCACCCCGGCTACGGCACCATGACCGGCATCGGCGTCCCGGACGGGCTGGCGTTCATCAGCGCCCTGCGCGCCCTGGAGGCGGGCGCTTAGCGCCCTGGCCAGCACCGCCGGCCAGCGGCCCTGGCGCCCGCGCGGGCGCCAGGGCCGCTGGCCGGCGGTGCTGGCCAGGGCGCTAAGCGC
>DATBEM010000246.1:0-1607 GCA_036276115.1 Trebonia sp. | reverse complement strand
GACTTCGAGCACGCCCAGCCATTCGGGCAAGGCGGCCGCACCTGCGGCCGCAACTGCTGGTCCTGCAGCCGCTCGTGCCACCAAGTCAAGCAATCACCCGGCTGGACCGTCCAAGAAGACAAGCCCGGCTACCACCAGTGGGCCACCCCCGCCGGCCTCACCTACACCCAAGAACCCTGGCGCTACCCCACATGACCAGCCACCCGCCAGCTTCCCGGCCGGACGCTGCCGCCCGGTCCGGGCGGCCCCTGCCCCGCGTGGCGCTGCCCCGGACAAGCCTGCCGGGCCATCCCAGACGACCGGACGGCCTTGCCAGGAAGCCACCAGATCCCCCGGCCCGTCATCAACCCACAGTGACACGAAAGTCACTACAAGATCGGCAGGATAGCCCCTAGCCGGACAGGCCCGGGCCGGGACGAGCCGGGCCGCCTCCCGGTTAACGCGCTCGCGCGCCTACCAGCGGTCGTGGACCTGCGCCCGGAAGTACTTGTCGTAGAGGTTCTCGACCTGGGCGAGGGTCGCCGGGCGCAGTTCGGGCAGGTCCGCGGCGGCGGCGTTCTGGCGGGCCTGCGCCGCGGTGCGCGCCCCGGGGATGACGGTGGTGACGCCCGGCTGCTGGATGACCCAGCGCAGCGCGGCCTGGGCGGTGATCGCCGAGTCGCGCTGGACGGCGGCGGCCGGGTACTCGGCCTCGGCGATCACGGTGAACTCGGCCGCCGCCTGGACCCCGGCCGCGTAGTCGACCCCGGAGAACGTCTCGCCCACGTCGAAGGACTCGCCGCGGCGGTTGAAGGTGCGGTGGTCGTCGGCCGCGAACACGGTATCGAGCGTGTACCGGCCCGACAGCAGGCCCGACGCCAGCGGCACCCGGGCGATGATCGCGACCCCGGCCGCCCGCGCGGCGGCGAGCACCTCGTCCAGCGGCTTGCGGCGGAAGGCGTTGAGGATGACCTGGACGCTGGCGACCCCGGGCCGGGCGATCGCGGCCAGGGCCTGCTCGCACGTCTCCACGCTGACCCCGTAGGCGGCGGTCCGCTCCTCGGCCACCATCGCGTCGAGCGCGTCGTAGACCGCGTCGCTGGAGTACACCGGGGTCGGCGGGCAGTGCAGCTGCACCAGGTCGAGGCGGTCGACCCCGAGGTTGGCGCGGGACCGGTCGTTCCAGGCGCGGAAGTTCTCCAGCACGTAGTTCTCGGGCACCTGGTCGACCCGGCGGCCCATCTTGGTCGCCACCAGCACGCCCGTGCCGTCGGCGCCGCGGGCGGCCTCCTCGCGCAGGAAGCGGGCGATCACCTGCTCGCTGCGGCCGTCGCCGTACACGTCGGCGGTGTCGAACATCGTCACGCCCGCCTCAGCGGCGGCCCGCAAGACGGCGAGGGCGTCCTCCTCGGTGACCGCCCCCCAGTCAGCGCCCAGCTGCCAGGTCCCTAGCCCGATCACCGAGACCGGCTTGCCCAATCGCCCTGCCATCCGCTGCTCCATGGCCCCGATCCTATGATGAGGGCGCGATCCCGTGACCGAGCTGGCGAGCGAACCGGCCAGCACTGCGCCGTCGCGAATGCGACCGACGAGCGCCAGCGGGGAGGACTCATGAGCGAGCTGGCGAG
>DATBEM010000245.1:0-48140 GCA_036276115.1 Trebonia sp. | reverse complement strand
GGCCCTGGTGCTGAACACGGCCTGCTGAACACGGCCTGCTGAACTGGGCCCGCTGACCCCCGGGTCACGCCGACCAGCACGAGGTGCCCTTCTTGGCGCACTCCGAGACCAGGTCGTACTTGCTGACGGTGAACGTCCAGGGCTGGCTGTTGGTCGAGCAGATCTCCCAGCCGAACTCGATGTCGTTGATGCCCGATCCGGCCGGGGACAGCCGGGCGGTCTCCAGCCACTTGAGCATCGAGATGATGTGGACCTGGGATGAGGTCGCGTTCTGGTTGCGGACGAAGTAGACCGTGGCCGGGCTGGTGCTGGCGTCCTTGTAGACCGTGAACTGGGTGCCGAAGAACTGCGGGCGGGCGAACAGCTTGCCCGGCGGGGGGTTCGTCCGGTGGTTGTCGACCCAGATCATGACCTCCTGGGAGTAGGCGGTCGCGGGCGACGTCCCGAGCCAGATGTCGTAGGCCGCCTCGTTGTCGCCACCGGACGGCATCGACTCGGCGTAGTCCGACAGCAGGGTCTGGAAGGTGCTGATGGGAGCGGGCTTGTCGGTGGACAGGGTGAAGACCTGCTGGACCGACGGGTAGGAGAGCACCGAGGTGTTCCCCTTGGCCTGGTCGGAGACCACCTTCCAGTTACCCGGGTCGTTGACGTAAATCGTCTGCGGGTGCCCCTGGCCGGGCGGGTTCCACATGTCGTTGTTCACGAACGTGGTGTAGCCGTTGGAATTGGTGATCTGCTTGTAGGAATAGCCGTGGCTGTTATTGCCCGGGCAGGCCGGCCCGGGATTAGCGGCCCCGTTGTCAGAGGCGATGCAGGTCCAGGCGACCGGTGCCGATACCGTGCTCGCCGCAGGCGCGCCCGCCATCGCCGACGCGCTCCCGGCCGTGGCGAACGCCACCGCCGGAAGGGCGGTCATGAACGTCATCGCGAGAATTGCCCGACGCATTTGCGTACCCCCTTCGCTTGCTGCCGAATGGGGGGTGGGAGCAGCCTAGCGCGCCGCGGGCCGCCGCGCAGTTATCTTCCGGGGGACGACCCCCGTACCCTCCGGGGGCATGCCCGATGGAAGGGCGAGGATACCGGGCATGCCGCTCCCTTCCGGGGTCAGGACATGAGCTTGCGGGCTGAGGCCAGGGACTCCGCCGCGCGGTCGCGGCCGGACATGAGGGTGACCGGCAGGGGCCACGGGATCGCGAGCTCGGGATCGTCGAAGGCGATGGACACGTCCTCGGACGGGTCGTGCGGGCGGTCGATGCGGTAGGCCACGTCGGCCGGGTCGGTGAGCGCCTGGAAGCCGTGGGCGCAGCCGGCCGGGATGTAGAGCGAGGTCTGCTCGGTGTCCTTGAGCTCGAAGCTCTCCCAGTTCAGGTAGGTCGGCGAGCCCGGCCGCAGGTCGATGATCACGTCGAACACGGCCCCGTAGGAGCAGCGGACCAGCTTCGCCTCGCCCTGGCCGCGCCGGGCGTGCAGGCCGCGCACGACCCCCCGCACGGAGCGTGAGAGGCTGTCTTGCGCAAAGCCGCCGGGGTTGATGCCGGCGCCGCGAGCCACCTCGGCGTCGAAGGTGCGGGAGAAGAAGCCGCGCTCGTCCGTGAACGGGGTGGGCTGGAACAGCAGCGCGCCCGCGACGCGCTCGACGGGAGTGACCTTCACGGGTCATAGGAGCACGCCCGGGGGGTGCCTGATACGAGCGTCGGCGTGCCCCGTGTTGCGGCCCCGGTTTCTCCGTTAGGCTCCTATACCGGCAACTAAAGGCACAGTGAGCGGCAAGGAGCCGACGGTGGCATCCATTGAGATGGTGCAGGCAAGGCAGATCCTCGACTCCCGGGGCAACCCGACCGTCGAGGTCGAGGTTGTCCTCGATGACGGGTCCGTCGGCCGGGCCGGCGTTCCCAGCGGCGCGTCGACCGGCGCGTTCGAGGCGGTGGAGCTGCGCGACGGCGGCAGCGACTTCGGCGGCAAGGCGGTGACCCGCGCGGTCGACCACCTCAGCGACGACGAGTTCCTTGACGCGATCCTCGGCCACGAGGCCGACGACCAGCGGCTGGTGGACCAGGCCCTGATCGACTACGACGGCACCGCCGACAAGTCACGGATCGGCGCGAACGCCATCATCGGCGTGTCGATGGCGGTGGCCCGGGCGGCGGCCGAGTCGGCCAGCCTGCAGCTCTTCCGTTACCTCGGCGGCCCGAATGCCTACCTGCTGCCCGTGCCGATGATGAACATCCTCAATGGCGGCGCCCACGCCGACAACAACGTGGACATCCAGGAGTTCATGATCGCGCCGATCGGCGCGTCGACCTACTCCGAGGCGCTGCGCTGGGGCGTGGAGACCTACCACGCGCTGAAGTCGGTCCTCAAGCAGAAGGGGCTGGCGACCGGCGTCGGCGACGAGGGCGGCTTCGCCCCCGACCTGGAGAGCAACCGCGCCGCCCTCGACCTGATCGTGGAGGCCATCGGCAAGGCCGGCTACGTCCCCGGCCGGGACATCGCCCTGGCCCTCGACGTGGCCGCGACCGAGCTGTACTCCGACGGCGCCTACCTGTTCGAGGACAAGAAGCTCTCCGCCCAGGAGCTGTCGGCGACCTACAAGCAGTGGATCGGCGCCTACCCGCTGGTCTCCATCGAGGACGGCCTGTCGGAGGAGGACTGGGAGGGCTGGCACGCGCTCACCACCGAGGCGGGCGCCCTGACCCAGCTCGTGGGCGATGACCTGTTCGTCACCAACCCGCAGCGCCTGCGCCGCGGCATCGGCGAGCAGACCGCTAACGCCCTGCTGGTCAAGGTCAACCAGATCGGCACCGTGACCGAGACGCTGGACGCGGTCAACCTGGCCCAGCGCAGCGGCTACGCCTGCATGATCAGCCACCGCTCGGGCGAGACCGACGACACGTTCATCGCCGACCTCGCCGTCGCGACCAACGCCGGGCAGATCAAGACCGGCGCTCCCGCCCGCGGCGAGCGGGTCGCGAAGTACAACCAGCTCCTGCGCATCGAGGAGCACCTCGGTGACGCCGCGCAGTACGCGGGCGCGTCGGCGTTCCCGAGGTTCTCCGCCGGCTGATCCCGTGGCACCGCAGCACCCCGCACCATCACCCCGGGGGGGCAGCTCCCCGGGGCGCGCGGCCCACGCCGCCGCCGTGGCGGCGGCAGCCTCCCGCTCGACCCGGCTGACGGGCCGGGCGGCAGTCCTGGCCGTGGTCATCTGCGCGATCGCGCTCAGCCTGGCCTACCCGGTGCGCGAGTACATCGCCCAGCGGCAGCAGATCGATCAGCTCCTGGCCCAGCGGGCGGCGACCTCCGCCCAGGTCAAGGCCCTGCAGAAGGAAGCCACGGAGCTCAGCCAGCCCGCCTACGTCGAGCAGCGGGCCCGCGATGAGCTGCACATGTGCTTCCCCGACGAGCAGTGCTACGAGGTCATCAACCCCCAGCCGCCGGCCACCTCGGCCCCGGCCAAGCCGGTCGTGAGCCCCTGGTACGCGAAGCTGTGGCAGTCGGTCCAGCGAGCCGACCAGGAGCCCGGATGAGCGGTATCTCCCGGGGGGACGACCCCCCGGACCCCCCGGTCCGGGCGCGTTCCGGCGCGCCCCGGAGTTCCAGGGGTGTCCCCTGGGAAAGCACAGCCCTCGCCTCCGCTCCCTGGTCCCTCGGTCACTCCGGCTCAGTCCAGGCGGCGCGAGGCGCCCTCCTCCCGAAGGATGTCGCGGTGGTCGCCCGCCAGCTTGGGCGGGAGCCGCGCGGGGTGCGGGCGATCGCTCACCGGTGCCCCTGCGGGCTGCCCGACGTGGTGGAGACGGCGCCCCGGCTGCCTGACGGGACCCCGTTCCCGACCCTGTACTACCTGACCTGCCCGCGGGCCACTGCCGCGATCAGCGGCCTGGAGGCGGGCGGGGTGATGCGGGAGATGACGCAGCGGCTGGCGGCCGACGCGGCCACCCGGGCCGGCTACGAGCGGGCGCACCAGGACTACCTGGACCGCCGCGACGCCGCCGCCAAGGACGAGGGGATGGCGCCCCTCCCGGCCGGCACCCAGAGCGCCGGCGGCATGCCCGAGCGGGTCAAGTGCCTGCACGCGCTGGTCGCCCACGAGCTCGCCGTCCCCGGCGCCAACCCGCTCGGCCGCGAGGCCCTCGAAGCAGCCGGGCCGTGGTGGTCTCGCGGCCCTTGTGCTGACCCCTGTGCTGATGAGGAAGGCAGGACATGATTCGCCGGGTAGCCGCCATCGACTGCGGGACCAACTCGATCCGGCTGCTGGTCGCCGACCTGGACGGGGAGCGCTCGGTGCTGACCGAACTGGCCCGGGAGATGCGCATCGTCCGGCTGGGCGAGGGCGTGGACCGGACCGGGCGGCTCGCCCCGGCCGCGCTGGACCGGACCATGGCCGCGCTGGGCGAGTACGCCGGGCAGGTCAGCCGCCTGGCCCCCGAGGCCGTCCGCATGGTCGCGACCAGCGCGACCCGCGACGCCGAGAACGCAGCGGAGTTCACCAGCCGGGTCAAGGAGGTGCTCGGCGTCGCCCCCGAGGTCGTGACCGGGCAGGAGGAGGCGCGGCTGTCCTTCACCGGCGCCACCCGGGAGCTGGCGGCCGGCCCGGCCGGGGGGCCATTCCTGGTCACCGACATCGGCGGTGGCTCCACCGAGCTCGTCCTCGGCGATCGCGGTAACGGCGATGGAGCTGGCACCGTGACCGGCACGTCGGTGAACATCGGGTGCGTGCGCATGACCGAGCGGCACCTGCACGGCGACCCGCCGACGGCGGCGCAGGTCGCGGCGGCCGCCGCCGACATCGACGCGGCCCTTGACCTCGCGGCCGCGAGCGTCCCCGTGGCCGGGGCCCGGACGCTGGTGGGGCTGGCGGGGTCGGTCACGACCGTCGCGGGCATCGCCCTCGGGCTGGCGGAGTACGACTCCGGCCGCATTCACCACTCACGGGTCAGCGCGGGCGCGGTCCACGAGATCGCCACCCGGCTGCTCGCGCAGACGCGGGCGGAGCGGGCGGCGATCGGCGTCATGCACCCCGGCCGGGTTGACGTGATCGGCGCGGGCGCGCTGATCCTGGACCGCATCATGACCCGCTTCGCCTTCGGCGAGGTCCTCGTCAGCGAGCACGACATCCTCGACGGCATCGCCTGGTCCCTGGCGGCCTGACGCGAGCCGGGGGACCGCCTGGGTAGCCCGAACCGCCAGGATTGCCGTTGATTGGAGTCATATATGCGTCTAATCGACGGCAGTTCTGAGTATGCATCTGATAACAGCAAGATGAGGCCCGGGTGGTGGGAGTTGGGGAAGGTGCCAGAGCCAGCGGTGCCGCCGGGGCTAGCGGTGCCGGGGCAGTGGCCGGAGGATCCAGCTTCGGCTGATACTCCCGTGGCTCGTGATCCGGCCGAGGTCCGCGAGCTCGCCGCCGGGGCGCCGACCCTGGCCGAGCTTACCGCCCGGCAGTCGGTCTGCCGCGCCTGCCCGCGGCTGGTGGCCTGGCGGGAGGAGGTCGCCGTCACCCGGCGCAAGGCGTTCCGGGACGAGCCGTACTGGGGGCGGCCGATCCCCGGCTGGGGCGACCCGGCGCCCTCGGTCGTCATCGTCGGCCTCGCGCCCGCCGCGCACGGCGGGAACCGGACCGGGCGCGTCTTCACCGGTGACCGCAGCGGCGACTTCTTGTTCGCGGCGCTGCACCGGTGTGGCCTGGCGGCGTTGCCCACCAGTACCTTCGCCGGGGACGGGCAGCGGCTCCTCGGCGCCCGCATGGTGGCGGCGGTCCGCTGCGCGCCGCCGGACAACAAGCCGACCCCGGCCGAGCGCGACCACTGCGCCCCGTGGCTGGGGGCCGAGATGAGCCAGGTGGCCGGCTCGCTGCGGGCGATCGTCGTCCTCGGCGGGTTCGCCTGGCAGGCGCTATGGCCCTCGCTGGCCGCGATCGGCTGTGAGCTGCCCCGCCCGCGACCGGCCTTCGGCCACGGCCGCGAGGTCGTGCTGGCCAGGCCCGGGCGGGCGGAAGCGGAGCCGCTGCTGCTGCTCGGCTGCTATCACCCGAGCCAGCAGAACACCTTCACCGGCCGCGTCACGGGCGAAATGGCCGATACCGTGTTCAACCGCGCCCGCGAGTTCGCCGGAGCACAGTCTTAAGAAGTGGAATTCTCTTTGCCGGCAAATTGGGAATTCGGAGTACCCTTAAGATGCCCCCGTAGCCCAAGGGAAGAGGCCGACCCCCTAAAAGGGTCCCCAGTGTCGGTTCGAACCCGACCGGGGGCATTTCTGCATTTGCATCTGCACCACTGCTTGCACGGCAAGTAGCAATTGCATTTGCACGGGTGAGGGCGGCGCAATTCCCGTCCCGGCTTGGGGCGCTACCCGCCGGACAGGCGCAGGCGGCGGCGGATCTCGTACTCGTGAACGATGGCGGTCGCGTAGCGGTCGCAGATTCCGTGCTCGTCGGCGAGCCAGTTGGCGCGCTCCTCCCGGCGCAGGAACGCCGGGCCGGACTCCAGGTGGGCGAACCACTCGGCTAGCTCGCGCCCGGTCTGGAAGGGGATCCGGGCGATCAGGCTCTTGTGCATGTCGGGCGAGTGCATCAGCGACATTGGCACCTCCAGGGAAGCCGCTTTCTCCCGAGCCTGCACCACGCGGAGGCGCATGGCAACCCCCTCCGCGCAACCATCCGGTTATGTCTAGTTTGTCAGGCGGTCACCGACTGGTAGATCCCCGGCAATGACGACGTGCCTGGTCGCAGCCGGTGGCCGGGCACGCCGCCACGCGGCGGGCGCGCCCGGCTGGCGGCTAGGAGAGCCGCTCGAAGATCATCGCCATGCCCTGGCCGCCGCCGACGCACATTGTCTCCAGGCCGATGGCCTTGTCGCGGAAGGCGAGGCTGTTGAGCAGCGTGGAGGTGATGCGGGCGCCGGTCATCCCGTAGGGGTGCCCGACCGCGATCGCCCCCCCGTTCACGTTGAGCCGGTCCAGGTCGATGCCGATGTCCTTGTAGGACGGGATGACCTGGGCGGCGAACGCCTCGTTGATCTCGACCAGGTCCACGTCCGCGATCGCCATCCCCGCCCGCCGCAGCGCCTGCCGTGACGCCTCGACCGGCCCGAGGCCCATGATCTCGGGCGACAGCGCGCTGACCCCGGTCGACACGATCCGGGCGAGCGGCGTCAGCCCGAGCTCGGCTGCCTTGACGTCGCTCATGATGACGACCGCGGCGGCGCCGTCGTTCAGCGGGCAGCAGTTCCCGGCCGTCACGGTGCCATTCTCGCGGAACACCGGCTTCAGCCCGGCGACCTTGTCCATCGTCGTCCCCGCGCGGGGGCCGTCATCGGCGCTGACGACGGTGCCGCCGGGCAGGGTGACCGGGGTGATGTCCCGCTGCCAGAAGCCGTTCGCGAGCGCCTTCTCGGCCAGGTTCTGCGAGCGGACGCCGAACTCGTCCTGCTCCTGGCGGGAGATCCCGCGCAGGGCGGCGACGTTCTCGGCGGTCTGGCCCATCGCGATGTAGATGTCGGGGACCTTCCCGTCCTCGCGCGGGTCGCGCCACGTCGTCGAGCTGGCCGCCGCGGTCTCGGCGGTCCGCGCGACCGCCTCCCCGAACAGCGGGTTGGCGGCGCCGGCGATGTCACTGGTCCCGTTGACGGTGCGGGACACGCACTCAACGCCGGCCGAGATGAACACGTCGCCCTCGCCCGCCTTGATCGCGTGGAAGGCCATCCGGGTGGTCTGCAGCGACGACGAGCAGTACCGGTTGACGGTGGTGGCGGGCACGGTGTCGAGGCCGAGCAGGACGGCGACGACGCGGGCCAGGTTGAAGCCCTGCTCGCCGCCGGGCAGCCCGCAGCCGAGCATCAGGTCATCAATGTCGGCCGGGTCGAGCTGCGGGACCTTGTCCAGCGCCTTGCGGATGACCTGGGCGGTCAGGTCATCGGGGCGGATGTCCTTGAGCGAGCCCTTGAACGCCCGCCCGATCGGGGAACGGGCGGTGGCGACGATGACGGCTTCAGGCATGGCGGGCAACTCCTCGCGTGTTTGGGGGCCGTTTACACCAGCGTAAGCCCGGGACGGATACGGTCTACCTAGGCAGCTACCGGCCCTCGAGGTAACCCCGACGGGGACGGTAAAAGGTGACAGGCATGCAGTTCTCCTCTGGGCGGGCAACCCCCTTCCCCGAGGCATGCCTTACGGGGCGGAAGGGTAGTCAGGCATGCAGGTACATGACTCGCTGACCGAGGTGATGGGGAACACCCCGCTCATCCGGTTGCGCTCGGTGACCAAGGGGGTCGTACCGGATGCGGCGGCTGGCCGCGTGGACGTGCTCGCCAAGGTGGAGTACCTGAACCCGGGCGGGTCGGTCAAGGACCGGATCGCCACGGCGATGGTCGCGGCGGCCGAGCGCTCGGGGCAGCTGCTCCCGGGCGGCACGATCATCGAGCCGACCTCCGGCAACACCGGCGTCGGGCTGGCCATCGTGGCCCAGGAGCGCGGGTACAAGTGCATCTTCACCTGCCCCGACAAGGTCGCGCTGGACAAGATCAACGTGTTGCGGGCCTACGGGGCCGAGGTCGTCGTCTGCCCGGGCGCGGTGCCGCCCGAGCACCCGGAGTCCTACTACAACGTCGCCCGGAGGCTGGCCGCCACGACCCCGGGGGGATGGCAGCCGGACCAGTACTCCAACCCTGAGAACCCCGCCGCGCACTACCGCTCCACCGGCCCGGAGATCTGGGCGCAGACCGACGGCCAGGTCACGCACTTCGTGGCGGGCGTCGGCACCGGCGGCACCATCTCGGGGACCGGCCGGTACCTCAAGGAGGTGTCGTCCGGCCGGGTCCGCGTCATCGGGGCCGACCCGGAGGGGTCGGTCTACTCCGGCGGCAGCGGGCGCCCGTACCTGGTCGAGGGAGTAGGCGAGGACATCTGGCCGACCACCTACGACGGCTCGGTAGTGGACGAGGTCATCGCGATCTCCGACGCCGACTCCTTCCGCACGACGCGCCGCCTGGCCCGCGAGGAGGCTCTGCTCGTGGGCGGGTCGGGCGGGCTGGCGGCGGCGGCCGGGCTGCGGGTGGCCGCGACCGCGCCCCCCGGCTCGGTGATCGTGGTCCTGCTGCCCGACGGCGGCCGCGGGTACCTGTCGAAGATCTTCAACGACGAGTGGATGGCCGACTACGGCTTCCTGACCGCCGCCTCCAGCGAGCCCACCGTCGCCGAGGTGCTGGTCTTCAAGGGCGAATCGGCCATCCCCGCCCTCGTGCACGTCCACCCGGACGAGACCGTCGCGGCGGCGGTCGCGCTGCTGCGCGAGTACGACGTGTCGCAGTTGCCGGTGGTGCGCGAGGAGCCGCCGCTCATGGCGGCCGAGGTGGCCGGCTCGGTCGCTGAGCCTGACCTGCTCCAGGCCCTGGTGACGGGCCGGGCCAAGCCGTCGGACCACGTCGCCGACCACATGTCCAAGCCGCTGCCGCTCATCGGCGCGGGCGAGGCGCTGACCGCCGCCGCCTCGGCCCTGGAGGGCGCGGGCGCGGCCCTGGTGCACGTCGACGGCAAGCCCACCGCCATCTTGACCCGCCAGGACCTCCTGGCCTTCTTCGCTTCCCGAGGATGACGCGATGACAGAATCAGGGCCTTTCCCCGCCTTCCGCCCGGCCGCATCCGGCCTGGCGGGCACCGGGTTCGAGACGCTGGCGATCCATGCCGGGTCCGAGCCCGACCCGCTCACCGGGGCGGTCATCCCGCCGATCTACCAGACGTCCACCTACGCGCAGGACGGCGTGGGCGGGACCCGGGGCGGCTATGAGTACTCCCGCACCGCCAACCCCACCCGGACCGCCCTGGAGGAGTGCCTGACCGCGCTCGAAGGGGGCGGGGCCGCCTTCGCGTTCGCGTCGGGGATGGCGGCCGAGGACTGCCTGCTGCGCGTCGCCTGCCAGCCGGGCGACCACGTCCTCATCCCCAACGACGCCTACGGCGGCACCTACCGGCTGTTCGCCCAGGTGCTCAGCCGCTGGGGCGTGACGTTCGAGCCGGTCTCGCTGCACGACACCGACGCCGTGCGGGCGGCGCTGGCCGCCCGCCCGGCCCGCCTGCTGTGGGCCGAGACGCCCACCAACCCGCTGCTCGGCATCGCCGACCTGCGGGCACTGGCCGCCGCGGCCCACGCCCACGGGGCGCTGTTCGTGGTGGACAACACGTTCGCGTCGCCGTACCTGCAGCAGCCGCTGTCGCTCGGGGCGGACGCCGTGGTCCACTCGACCACCAAGTACCTCGGCGGGCACTCCGACGTGGTGGGCGGGGCGGTTGTGGTCCCGGCCGGGGCGACCGAGCTGGCCGACGGGCTGGCGTTCGCGCGCAACGCCACCGGCGCGGTCCCCGGGCCGTTCGACTCCTGGCTGACCCTGCGCGGCATCAAGACGCTGGCCGTGCGGATGGACCGGCACTGCGCGAACGCGCAGCTGGTGGCGGAGATGCTGGCCACCCACCCGGCCGTGTCGCGGGTGTACTACCCGGGGCTGCCGTCCCACCCCGGCCATGAGGTCGCCGCCACGCAGATGCGAGGCTTCGGCGGCATGGTGTCCTTCCAGGTCGCCGACGGCCCGGCCCGGGCGCTCGACGTCTGCGGGCGAACCCGGCTGTTCACGCTGGGGGAGTCGCTCGGCGGGGTGGAGTCGCTGATCGAGCACCCGGCCCAGATGACCCACGCCTCGGTCGCGGGCTCCCTGCTGGAGGTCCCGGCCGACCTCGTCCGCCTCTCGGTTGGCATCGAGGACGCCGACGACCTGATCGCCGACCTCAAGCAGGCCCTCGGCTAGGCCGCCAGGCTTGCGAGCACCGCCAGCCGGGCCGGACTATGCCTGGCTGGCGGCGGTGGGCTGCTGGCCAGGCCCGTCGGACTGGCCGGGAACGCTGCCCGGGCTGGCTACCGCGTCGCCCACCGTGGCGGCAGTGCCAGCCTTAGCTTCAGTCCCAGCCTTAGCGCTGGTGCCAGCCTCAACCCCGGTGCCAGCCTCAGCTTCAGGGCCGGCCTTAACCCCGGTACCAGCCTCAGCTTCAGTCCCAGCCTTAACCCCGATGCCAGCCTCAACCCCGGTGCCAGCCTTAACCCCGGTGCCAGCCTCAGCTTCAGGGCCGGCCTTAACCCCGGTGCCGGCCTTAGCTTCAGTCCCAGCCTTAACCCCAGTCCCGGCCTTAATCCCAGTGCCGGCTTCGGCCTTGGTACCGGCCGTGGCCTGGGCGGCCGTGACCTGGACGGCCGTGACCTGGACGGCCGTGGCCTCGGGAGCGGCCGCTGCCTCCGCGAGCGCGGTCCGCTCCGCTTCCTGGGCCTCTTCCAGCGCGAGTGACCGGTAGCGCAGCGCGAACCACGCGCCGATCGCGAACGCGATCCCGATGAGGAAGCACGCGACCCCGCGCAGGCTGTGGTGACCGCTGGACTGGCGGAAGCCCAGGTGGGCGGGAAGCCTGTAGTCCGGCGTGGTCAGGTAGACGCACGTAAACACGAAGAACGCGACCGCGAACAGGGCGAGGACGATCGCGGCGGCGATGCGGCCCGGCCCGAGCTTCTCGGCGTCATCAGCAGACGCAGAAGTCACTAAACGGCTCCCAGGGATGATGGCGGTAAGCAAGACCTTAACTTATCGCCCGCCCCGCCCGCCCCGGGTCCGCAGGAAGTCGCTGACAACGTACTCACCGAGGCGCTCGGGGGCCGCCCGCAGCACCCGCCCGCCGTTGCGCTTGGCGACGTTGTCCACGAACCGGCTCAGCCGGTCGTCCTCGGCGAGCATGAAGATGTTCAGCGCGGCCCGCCGCCGGGTCATCTTGTCGACCTCGGCCAGGGTCAGCGCCACCGTCTCGGGCGACGGCGGCCAGTCGAAGAACGGCTGCCCGTTGCGCTGCAGGTGGGCCGTCGGCTCGCCGTCGGTCACGATCAGCACCACCGGCTCGTGGTCGGGGTGCTTGTCCAGGTGCCGGCCGGCCAGCATCAGCGCGTGGTGCAGGTTGGTGCCCTGCACCATGTGCCAGCCGAGCCCGGCCAGCTCGGTCTCGCGCAGCTCCCGCGCGTAGTCGGAGAAGCCGATCACCTGGATGGCGTCCTGCGGGTACTTGCTGCGCAGCAGCGCGTGCAGCGCCAGCGCGGTCTGCTTGGCCGCCGCCCAGGTGCCGCGCAGCGCCATCGAGTACGACAGGTCAACCAGCAGGCACACCGCCGCCGCGCTGCGCCGCTCGGTCTCCGCCACCTGGAAGTCGCGCGGGGACAGCCGCACGGCCTGCCGGGGCACCGCGCCGCCGGCCCGGGCCGCCTCGCCGGTGGCGGGGCGGGTGCTGCGGAACAGGGCCGAGCGCACCGTGGCGGGCACGTCAATGGGCTGCTCGTCGCCGAACTCCCACTCCCGGGTCGCCCCGGTCAGCTCGCCCGCCTGGCCCGCGTCCTGCTGGTCGTGGTCGCCCTTGCGCCCGCTGTCGGCCAGCCCGGCGAAGACCCGGCGCAGCGCGGTGTCGCCGAGCCGCCGGACCGCCTTCGGGGTGAGGTCCAGGCTGCCGCCGTTGCGGTTCAGGTAGCCCTGCCGCTCCAGCTCGCGCTCGACCTGGCGCAGGGCCTCGATGTCGTCCACCGCCTGCCGCCCGAGCGCGCGGGCGACGGCCTCCTCGTCGATGTCGTCCAGCGACGCGCCCGCGTAGTCCTGCGACAGCGCGCTCTCCAGGTCCGCGAGGTCAGCCAGCTCGGCGACCGCGCTGGTGGCGTCGCCGAGGCCGAGCGGCTCCTCGCCCGACATCCGCACCCCGCGCTGCGGCCGGCCCAGTTCCGGGCGCCGGGCCCGCAGCGCGTCCGCCAGCGCCGCCATCTCGGCCGCCAGCCCGGCGTCCTCCATGGCCTGGGCCATCAGGGCGGCCAGCTCCTCGCGCTGCTCGTCCGACAGCGACTCCATCAGCCGCTCGGCGGCCATCATCCGCCGGACCAGCGAGTCGACCAGCTCCTCGAGGTCCTGCGGCTCGTCCGGGAACATGTCGCCGAATTCAGACATGAAGCGGTCGAAGTCAGCCGGGGTGTGCTCGCCGCGGGTATCGGCGTCGAGCATCCCCCGCAGCTGCGACAGCATGTCCCGCACCCGGGTCATCGCGGCCGGGTCCGGGCTTTCGAGCGCCTGCTTCATGCCCCGGAACTGGCTGTCGAGCACCTCCCGGCGCAGCAGGTCGCGGAGCTTGTCGAACGTCTGGCGGGCCGCCTGCGAGCGCCAGTCGTAGTCCGACAGCTGGCGGATCGCCTGGGCGGTGTCATCGGGCAGGGTCTCCAGGTCGGCCTCGCGCAGGCGGGCCTCGTCGCTGGGGTCGGGAAACAGCTCGGCCCGCTCCTGCCCGATCGCGGTGTCGAGCAGCGCCCGGGCCTGCTCCAGCATCCCGTCGAGGCGGCCGCTGCGGCGCAGGCTCCGCTGCCGGTCGCGGACCCGCCGGAGCAGGTCATCTAGCCCGCGCCGGTCGCCCCAGCCGCGCCGCAGCAGGTCCCGCAGCGCGTCCAGGGGCGACCCGCCCCCCAGGATGGAGTCGCCCATCTCGTCCAGGGCCTCGCGAACGTCATACGGCGACGCCAGCGGGTCCGGCCCGCCGTCGTAAGGCCCGTACCGGTAGTTAGGCATAACTCCCGCCTCCCACGTTCACTTCGTCCGCACCTCACCCGCCGGGCAGTGACGCCGGCGGGTGCGGAGCGCCAGCTATGCTGGCGCTTTTTGCCAGCTGGCGCGGATCGGGGGTTCCAGGGGGTCGCCCCCTGGGCTAGCACGGCTATGCCGCCCCGTAGACGGACATGCCATCGCCGCTGTCCTTGGACAGGCGGCGCAGCAGGTACAGGCCCTCCAGCGCGAACTCGACCGCCGCCGCCGCCTCGCCGAAGGCCTCGCCGCCCTCCATGCCCAGGCGCTCCATGATCTTGGCGAGCCCGGGCACCTCGCCGGTGCGGCGCAGCAGCTCGGCCGCCGGGACCAGCTCGCCGGAGGTGATCGTGGTGCCGTCGGTGAACTTGTCGAGCAGGCCGGCCAGGTCGGCCCCGCCGAGCCGGGCGCGGAACGTCTCCACGGTCGCCCGCCGCAGCAGGTGGGCGAGGATCTCCTCCTCCCGGCCCTCCTCGCTGACCTCGAACTCCACCTTCCCGCGGAGGGTGGCGACGATCGGCGGCAGGTCGCAGACCCGCGCGACCGGCAGCTCGTCGCCTGGTTCGCCGGCCAGGGCAGAACGGCGGACCGCCGCTGCGGCGGCGCTCTCGGCCGCCGCGATCGCGAACCGGGCGGAGACGCCGGACCGGGAGTCCACCGCGGGCGAGTCGCGCACCAGCCGGGTGAACCGGGCGATGATCTCGGTGACGTGGGCCGGCACGATGGCCCCGGGGTCCTTGCCATCCCAGGCGACGGCCGCTTCCTGGGTGATCAGGGCGAGTTCGCTGTCGAGGGACACCGGGTAGTGGGTGCGGACCTCCGCCCCGAACCGGTCCTTGAGCGGGGTGATGATCCGCCCGCGATTCGTGTAGTCCTAGGGGTTGGCGCTCGCGACGAGCACGATGTCGAGTGGCAGCCGCAGCGCGTAGCCGCGGACGCCGATGTCGCGCTCCTCCAGCACGTTCAGCAGCGCCACCTGGATCCGCTCGGCCAGGTCGGGCAGCTCGTTGAGGCAGAAGATGCCGCGGTTGGTCCGGGGGACCAGGCCGAAGTGGATCGTCTCCGGGTCGCCGAGGGTCCGGCCCTCCGCGACCTTGACCGGGTCGATGTCGCCGATCAGGTCCCCGACGCTGGTGTCGGGGGTGGCGAGCTTCTCCCCGTAGCGATCGGACCCGGGCCGCCAGGACACCGGCAGGTCGTCGCCGAGCTCGGCCGCCAGCCGCACGCAGCGGGCGCACACGGGGTAATAGGGATGGTCGTTAATCTCACAGCCGGCGATGACCGGGGACCACTCGTCCAGCAGGCTGACGAGGGTGCGGATGAGCCGGGTCTTGCCCTGCCCGCGCTCGCCGAGCAGGATCACGTCGTGGCCGGCGAGCAGTGCGCGCTCGACCTGGGGCAGGACCGTCTCGTCGAAGCCGACGATGCCGGGGAAGCGGTCAGCCCCGGACCGCATCCGCGCGAGCAGGTTCTCTCTGATCTCCTGCTTGACGTTCCGGTAGACGTGGCCGCTCGCGCGCAGTTCGCCGAGCGTGCTTGCCTGGGGATGCTGGCTTGTTGGCTGCACCCTTCGACAGTATGTCGCGAACAGGCATCTTCGCATCTCCGGCCCTGGGCTAATGTCTAGGCGTGGTGACGATTCCGCAGTTGGTGACATCTGACGACGTGGTCGCGGCGCGCGAGACGCTGCGCGACGTGATCGTGCCCACCCCGGTGCTGTACTCGCGGGTCCTGTCGGAGCTGGTCGGCGGCCCGGTCTACCTCAAGGCGGAGAACCTGCAGCGCACCGGCTCGTTCAAGATCCGCGGGGCGTACGCGCGGATCGCCCGGATGTCGGACGCCGAGCGCGCCCACGGCGTCGTCGCCGCCAGCGCCGGCAACCACGCGCAGGGCGTGGCGCTCGCCGCGAGCATGCTGGGGACGAACGCGACGGTGGTCATGCCCGAGCGCGCCCCGATCCCGAAGGTGGCGGCCACCCAGGGCTACGGCGCCCGCGTCATCCTGCACGGGAACACGGTGGAGGAGGCCCTGGAGGAGGCGCTGGCGGTCACGGCGCGGACCGGGGCGATCTTCATCCACCCGTTCGACCACCCGGACATCATCGCCGGCCAGGGCACCCTCGGGTTCGAGGTCATCGAGCAGTGCCCGCAGGTCAAGACCGTTCTGGTGCCGGTCGGGGGCGGCGGCCTGGCGGCCGGGGTGGCCGTCGCCGTCAAGAGCCTGGACCCCGGGGTGCGGGTCGTGGGGGTGCAGGCGGGGGAGGCGGCCATCCGCGGCCGCACGACGCTGGCCGACGGCATCGCCGTCGCCCGGATCGGCGACATCCCCGCCGCCCTGCTCGGCGTGCTGGCCGACCGCATGCTGGAGGTCTCCGAGGAGGGCTTGTCGCGCGCGCTGCTGCTGTGCCTGGAACGGGCCAAGCAAGTCGTGGAGCCGGCCGGCGCGGCCGCGGTGGGCGCGCTGATCGAGCGCGCGGACGAGTTCGAGCCGCCGGTCGTGGCCGTCTTGTCCGGCGGCAACATCGACCCGCTGCTGCTGTCCAAGCTGCTGCGGCACGGGCTGACGGCGGCGGGCCGGTACCTCGCGTTCCGGTGCCGGCTGCCCGACCAGCCCGGGTCGCTGGCCGCGCTGCTGCGGGACGTGGCCGGGCTGGGGGCCAACGTCCTGGAGGTCAGCCACGAGCGGCTCGGGCCGGAGCTGCTGGTCGACCAGGTCGAGGTCGTCTTGCAGGTGGAGACGCGCGGGCCCGACCACTGCGAGGCGGTCAAGGCGGGCCTGCGCGCGGCCGGCTACGCGATGTCCTTCACCTGACGGCTTGCGGACGGGTACCCCCGGCCGGGCATCCCCCGGCTAGGCATCCCCCGGCTAGGCATCCCCCGGCTAGGCGTGCTCCGGCTAGGCGGCGGTCACGTCGCGGATGAGGTCGTCGGCGGCCTCGAGCACGAGCTCGCGCAGCTCCTGGGGGCCGATCTCGCCCTTGCCGTGGAAGTACATGAAGGACACGCTGGTCGCGAAGAACGCCGTCGTCGCCCGCACCTGCGCCCGCGGCGTCGCGCCTGGCCCGATGATCAGCCTGACGAGGGTCTCCAGCCGGGGGCGGAACTGCTCGAAGCGGTGCTTGCCGGTGCCGTGGTTGTTCAGCACGGCCTGGTTCTGCTCCATGAAGCGGAACACGTCGCTACCGTCGGTCATGATCGACACGTACCGCTCAAGGATCTCGTGGCCGGTCACCGGGCCGGGCGGCTGGTCCGTGGCCCATGTGATCAGGGCGTCCAGGCGGGTGAAGTGGTCCTCGGTGAAGCTGCGGACGATGTCTTCCTTGGACTTGAAGTGGTAGTACAAGGCAGCCTTGGTCACGCTGAGCCGCTCGGCGATCTCGCGCAGCGACGTTCCCTCGTACCCCTGCTCGGCGAAGAGCTCCAGCGCGACGCGCTGGATGCGGGCGCGGGTGTCGCCGCGCCTGCCATGCGCCTCCGCCTGAGCTTCCGCACGAACCACCGCGTCCATTCGCGTTCATGCCCTTCCGCCTGCTACAGCGTGTTAGCGAGGAATTTACTTGACGACCGGTAAGTAAGGAGCTTACCTTGTCGTTGACGGATAAACTAGCCGGGCGGCAGGTAAGTTCGCACGACGATGCTGACGACGAAGGGTGCCAAGCGTGAGTGAGGTAAGCGCGGCTACGGGGGCCGACGCTGGAGAGGGCGGGATGCCCGCCATGGACGGGGCGCAACCCGAGGCGCCGACGTTCCTGAGCCACCGGCAGATCATGATCATCTTGCCCGGACTGCTGCTCGCCATGATGCTGGCCATGCTGGACCAGCTCGTCGTGGGCACCGCGCTGCCCCGCATCGTGGGCGACCTGGGCGGCGTCTCGCACCTGTCCTGGGTGGTCACCGCGTACACGCTGGCCTCCACGGTCACCACGCCGTTCTACGGCAAGCTGGGCGACATGTACGGGCGGAAGAAGTTCTTCATCGCCGCCATCGTCATCTTCCTGATCGGGTCGGCGCTGTCGGGGCTGGCGAACTCGATGGGCGAGCTCATCACCTACCGGGCGCTGCAGGGCCTGGGCGCCGGCGGCCTGATGGTCGGGGCCATGGCCACCCTCGGGGAGATCGTCCCGCCCCGCGAGCGCGGCAAGTACATGAGCTACTTCATGGTCGTGATGATGCTCGCCACCGTCGGCGGCCCGCTCGTCGGCGGCTGGATCACCCAGGCCATCTCCTGGCGCTGGATCTTCTACATCAACCTGCCGATCGGCGGGGCGGCCCTGGTCTACCTGTCCGCCACGATGAAGCTGCCCAAGCGCCGGGTTAGCCACCGGGTGGACTACGCCGGCGGCATCTTGCTCGGCGTCGTGGCGACCGCGATCATCCTCATCGCCACCTGGGGCGGCACCGAGTACAGGTGGACGTCGGTCCAGGTCCTGGGGCTGATCGCGCTCACCGTGCTCGCGCTGGCCGGGTTCTTGTGGGTCGAGTCGCGGGCCGAGGAGCCGATGCTCCCGCTGCACGTCTTCAAGATCCGCAACTTCACCGTCACGATGGTGCTGACGTTCTTCGTCGGCCTGGCGCTGTTCGGCGTCATGACGTTCGTGCCGCTCTACCAGCAGACGGTGCAGGGCGCCTCGCCGACCGTGAGCGGCCTGCTGATGACCCCGCTGATGGTGGGCTCGATGATCACCTCCGTCCTGTCCGGGCAGCTGGTGACCAAGACCGGCAAGTACAAGTGGTACCCGGTCGCGGGCGGGCTGATCATGGCCGTCGGGATGTTCATGCTGAGCCGGATCGGCGTGGGCACCTCCCGGTTCGACGCCAGCCTCGACTACGTGGTCATCGGCCTGGGCATGGGCCTGCTGATGCAGATGGTCTCGCTCATCGCCCAGAACAGCGTCGAGCTGCGGGACATGGGCGTGGCCAGCAGCGCGCGGATGTTCTTCCAGCAGATCGGCGGCTCGCTCGGGGTGGCGGCCTTCGGCGCGCTGTTCGCGAGCAAGCTGAACTCCTACATGAGCGCGGCCGGGACGCACTCCGGGCTGCAGGTCTCCGGCGGGTCGTTCGACCCGTCCCAGGTCATGAACCTGCCCCCGGCCGTCCAGCACACGGTGTTCGAGGCGATCTCCCACGGGGTGTCGAGCGTGTTCATCTGGGGCGTCCCGGCGTCCCTGCTGATCTTCGTCCTCGCCCTGTTCGTCAAGCAGATCCCGCTCCGCGGCCGCGCCACCGGCACCGGCAGCGGCAGCGGCGAAGAGGAGCAGCCCGCCCCCGAGCCCGAGCTCATCGCCTAGCGAGCGGCTAACGAGAAGCGCCCGGCGGAAGGGATCCCGCCGGGCGCTCGCGCTTTGGCTGCCGCTATCCGCCGTGATAAGGCACGGCCTCGACGATCTCCACCGAGGCAGAGCGCCCGTTCGGCAGGTTGTAAGACGCGGTCTCGCCGACCTTCTTGCCGCTGATCGCCGCGCCGAGCGGGGACTTGGGCGAGTACACGTCGATCGGGGCGCCGCTCTCCTCCCGGGAAGCCAGGAGGAACGTCACCTCCTCATCGTCGCCAGCGAAGCGCACGGTCACTGTCATGCCCGGCCCGACAACGCCGTCGGTGCGAGGCGGCTCCCCGACGCGCGCGTTCTCCAGGATGTGCTGGAGCTGGAGGACCCGGCCTTCTTGCATGCCCTGCTGGTCCTTGGCCGCGTGGTAACCGCCGTTCTCGCGCAGGTCTCCCTCTTCGCGGGCCGCCTCGATCTTCTTCGCGATATCGATGCGTCCTTGGCCGGAGAGGTAGCCCAGTTCGGCCTTAAGCCGGTCGTACGCCTCCTGGGTCAGCCAGGTGACGCCTTCTTCGCGCGTCTCGGTCACGGGCTCTCCTCAGTGCTGCGCGGGCCGCCCAGCGGCCCGCTGCGGGCTGGCAGGCCGGGCGCGCGGACTTCGGGTCCTCTCGCCGGGGAGCCAGCCGGTCTCCGGGGGTAATCTTTTGAGGCTAACAAGGCTCCGCCACTGCCGCGTCCAAGTCAACTGCCACCGGACTTGCGGCGTGGCGGGACGCCGTGTCCGGAAGAGTTTTTCCACTCGGGAATGCGCTCAAACCGCTTTGCTGTTCCTGACAGGGAAACGAGAGGAGAGCACGTTGTCGCCACAGGAGCGTTCCCCAGAGGGACCCCGGCTGCGGTTGATGGCCGTGCACGCGCACCCCGATGACGAGTCGAGCAAGGGTGCCGCGACGATGGCCCGCTACGCCCGCGAAGGCGCGGAGGTCCTGGTCGTCACGTTGACCGGCGGCGAGCGGGGCGACATCCTCAACCCCGCGATGGAGCGCCCGGAGGTCCGCGCCAGCCTGGCGGCGGTCCGCCGCGAGGAGATGGCCCGCGCCCGCGACATCCTCGGCGTCCGGCAGGAGTTCCTCGGCTTCGTTGACTCCGGGCTGCCCGAAGGCGACCCGAAGCCGCCGCTGCCGGAGGGGTCCTTCGCCCTCGTCCCGGCCGAGGAGGCGGCGGCGCCGCTGGTGCGGGCCATACGCGAGTTCCGCCCGCACGTGCTACTGACCTACGACGAGAGCGGGGGCTACCCGCATCCCGATCACATCAAGACCCACGAGGTCTCGGTGATCGGGTTCGAGGCGGCGGCTGACCCGGACCGGTACCCGGCCGCGGGCGAGCCCTGGCAGCCGCTGAAGATGTACTACCACGTGGGCTTCCACCAGGAGAAGTTCGTGGCCCTGCACCAGGAGATGCTGCGCCGCGGGCTGGACTCGCCCTATACCAAGATCTTCCAGGAGTGGGAGGAGCGGGCGCGCAAGCGGGCGGAGGCCGGCTGGCGGACCCTGGAGATCACCACCCGCGTCCCGGTCGGTGACTACCTGGAGATCCGCGACCAGGCGCTGCTGGCCCACGCGACCCAGATCGACCCGAATAGCTCGTGGTTCGCCTGCCCGATTGACGTCCAGCGGGTGGCCTGGCCGACCGAGGACTATCATCTTGCTAGGTCGCTGGTGGACACCGAGCTGCCGGAAGATGACCTGTTCGCCGGCATCCGGGAGAGTGTGACCCTTTGACTTCGCTGACAGCCCACGTGGTGGCGGCCATCGCGGCCGGGACCCCGCAAAACAGCACGTCGACCCTTAACGACGTCGAGCCCGGCCTCCTCGGCTTCCTCGTCGTGGCCGGCATCGGCGTGGCGCTGGTGTTCCTGCTGAGGTCCATGAACAAGCAGTTCCGCAAGCTCGGCCCCAAGCCGGAGGACACGCTGCTGACCCCGGCCGACCTCGCCGCCATGGTCCGGGGCGAGAACGCCGACAGCGAGGCCCTGGAGCAGGCCCCGGCCGGGGCAGTCCCGGGCGAGGTAGTCCAGGCGGACGAGCCGCGCTCACGCTGACGCGGTGCTCACGCTGACGCGGTGCTCACGCTGACCAGGCGCGGCGCATGGCCTCCGGGAGGCCCCACCAGCCGAGCGGGGTGAGCCGGTCGCCGGAGTCGATCGCCCCGAGGACGCTCCACATCGCCGTGACGTGCAGGAAGAGCCCTTCGATGGACAGGTCGTCGTAGTCGTCGGCGAAGTCGTCGTAGTCGGCCAGGTCGGTCGCCCCGTCCGCGGCCAGCGGCCCGGCGTCCTCGGGCGGGTCGTACTCGCGGACGTAGCGGGCCAGGTCCGCCGCTGACGCGGGGGTTCCGGGGCCGCCGCCGACGAGGGCGGACATGACCGCGAGCCAGTCGAAGTGCTCCAGCGCGCAGACCGCCGCCATCGCCGCCGACAGCTCGTCCGGCTCCTCGTCCCCGGCCAGGTCGTCCTCGTCCTCGCCCGAGTCCTCGCCCCGCGCCCACTCCATCGCCCGGGCCAGGTCCTTGTCCTCGGCCGACAGCGGGTCGCCCTGGGGGGACGCGACCGAGGCGGCCAGCGCCAGCCACATCTCCTGGTCCTCGCCCGGCAGGCTCTGCTCGCCCAGGCCGCTGAAGGCGGTCAGCATCTGCCCTGGCCACCCGGGCCGGGCGATGTCGGCCCGTAGCCGGGCGGCGGTCGAGGCGAGCTCGGGGCCGGGCACCGGCCGTTCCCCGGCCGCCCCCAGCACCTGCGCCAGCGCCCCCAGCGCCTCGGTGTCGGCCGCGGCCCAGTCGGCGATGAGCTGCTCGTCCTGCTCGTCCAGGAGGACGGTCATCGGCACCCGGCCGTCGGGCAGCGCGGTCGTCATCCAGCGCTCCTGGAGCGAGACGTACTCCTTGCGGGCGTCGGAGTCCCCGGTGGCCAGCTTGTCCGGGTCCACGTCCCCGCCCGTGACCTGGTCCTCCAGGTAGTGCACGAGCCGGGTGTGCATCTCCTCCTGCAGGGGGCTGCGCTCGGCCGGCTCCTCCCAGACGTGCAGGCCGATGATCCCGGTCGGCTCCGTCCCGGTCGCCTCCAGCCAGCCGTGCACGTCCCCGAACGTGGCCTCGTGATCGCTGATCTTCCCGAGGATCGCCTCAGCGGAATCCCAGAAGGGGGCGGAGAGCGGGTTCCCGGCCGCGACCAGCCCCCGGCGCAGCGTGGGCAGCGACGTGAGGGCGTCGCCCGAGGACACCCGGAGCAGGGCCAGCGCGACGTCGCGGCGGGTCAGCTTGGCCGCGGGGCGCCCGGCGACCTCCGCGACCCGCTCGGCTGTGTATTCCACGAGTGGCAGCGTACGACGACCGGGCGGGTCCGCGCACTCCATCCCCCGGGCGGGACCGCGCCGGCGGCCCGACCTTGCCTGCGCGGGCCGGCGGGGGCCCGCACCGGTACCCTTTGAGGGACCGGCTTGTTAACTCGCGTGCTCGCGGGCCTGGCCCCTTGCGGCACCCGCTGGGCTTGCCACCTTCCACCGCTCTCGAAGAGGCACCGACAATGCTTGACATTGAACTGATCAGGACCGACCCGGAGCACGTCCGGGCCGCCCTGCTCAAGCGCATGGACGACGTGGACCTTGCGCCGCTCCTGGAAGCCGACGCGCTGCGGCGCAAGCTGGTGGGCGAGGTCGAGTCTGCCCGGGCCGAGCGCAAGCGGCAGTCCAAGGAGGTCGGCAAGCTGATCGCCGCCGGCGCGGACGCGGGCGAGCTGCAGCGGCAGGCGGCGCGGCTGGGCGACCAGATCAGCGAGCTGGAGGCAAGCCTGGGCGAGGCGGAGACCACGCTCCGCGACCTGCTGATGGAGCTGCCCAACCTGCCCGACGAGCGCTCGCCGGTCGGCGGCAAGGAGGCCAACCAGGTCGTGCGCACCTGGGGGAGCCGGCCTGACCTCGGCCCGGACGCCCGGGACCACGTGGAGCTGTGCACCCGCCTGGGGCTGATCGACTACCAGCGCGGGACCAAGCTCGGCGGTAACGGCTACTGGATCTACACCGGCCAGGGCGCGGCGCTGGAGTGGGCGCTGCTCGACTTCTTCAACCGCGAGCACTACGCGGCCGGGTACACGTTCCTGCTGCCGCCGCACATGCTGACCGAGGAGAACGGCTACGCGGCGGGCCAGTTCCCGAAGTTCTACGACGACGTTTACCACATCGAGGCGGGCGAGGGCGAGCGCAAGGCGTTCCTGCTGCCCACCGCCGAGACCGCGATCCTCAACGTCTACCGGGACGAGATCCTGCCCGGCGACGGCCTGCCGGTGAAGGCGTTCGCCTACACCCCCTGCTACCGGCGGGAGGCCGGCAGCTACCGGAGCGAGGAGCGCGGCACGATCCGCGGCCACCAGTTCAACAAGGTCGAGATGTTCCAGTTCACCGCGCCGCAGGACGCGGAGAGGGCGCTGGACGAGCTCGTCGCCCGCAGCCAGATGCTAGTGGAGAAGCTGGGCCTGCACTACCAGACCAGCCTGCTCGCCACCAAGGACGCCAGCGCCAGCATGAAGCTGACCTACGACATCGAGGTGTGGCTGCCCAGCATCGGGATCTACAAGGAGGTCTCGTCCGCGTCGTGGGCGGGGGACTACCAGGCCCGCCGGGCCAACATCCGGTACCGGTCCGGGCAGGGCAAGCCGACCGGCTACATCCACACCCTGAACGCCTCGGGCCTGGCCACCAGCCGCCTGCTGCCCGCGATCGTCGAGCAGCACCAGCAGCCCGACGGGTCGGTCGTCGTCCCCGAGCCGCTGCGCGCCTGGGTCGGCACCGACGTGCTGCGGCCGCCATCGCGCTAGCACCGGTCACGTACCCGCGCGGCCCGCGGGGCGCCCGGTACGTTGGGGGCATGCTCGTCACCAACCGCGTACTGTCCGGCGCGCTCATCGGGGCGGCCGCCCGCCGCCCGGCGGTCGCCCTCGCCCTCGGGGTCGCGTCGCACTTCGCCCTGGACGCGACCCCGCACTGGAGTGACTGGCACGACGACCGGGCCCGCTTCATGCGGCGCTGCCGGACCTGGACAAGCCAGCGGTCGCCTTCTTCGGCCGCTCGCTGTTCCCGCGGGCGGTGAACCGCTTCCACGGGGCCATCCAGCGAGAGGCCCCGCATCGCTTCCCGGCCGAGGTCGCCGCCGGGGCCGGGTTCGCCGTCGCCACGATCGCGGTGCTCGCGGCCCGCGCCCGGCCCTCAGCTGGCGGCGGCGCCTGAAGCCGGGCCGGCCATGCCCGGCCACGGGTAGGTGAGGCCGACCCGGCTGGCCAGCTCGCTTATCGTCACCTCGAACATCGGGGCCGAGTCGTCGAGCGCGAAGTTCAGGTGCCCGAAGACCTCCATCGCCAGCGCCCCGTACAGCAGCACCCAGCAGCGCAGGAACACCAGGGCCGCGCCCGCCGGGATGCTGGCCCCGAGCTTGGCCCGGAAGCGCTCCAGCTGCGGCCGCAGGGCCGGGTCGATCTCCGGCTCGGCCGGGACGGGGAAGGGCTGCTCGTCCCATAGCTCCAGGAACAGGACGTAGAACGTCGCGGTGAACTCCAGCGCGGACTGGTCGGCGATGTCCTGGCTGCCCTCGTAGGCCAGGCCAGGCACCGGGAAGCCGAACAGCAGGCCGAACTCTTCCTTGTGGGTGACCGCCCAGCGCCGGAACTCCTGGCACGCGGCCACGAACTTGCGCGACATCCGCTCCCGGGCGTCGGCCGGCGGCGCCAGCGGGTCCACGGCCGCCTCGATGGCCTCGCGGATGCAGGCCGCCAGCTCGCGGAAGATCTCGGCGATCACGTGCCGGAGCAGTTCCTCCCGGCTGTCGTAGTACCGGTAGAGGCCGGGCGCCGTCATCCCCATCTCGCGGGCGATGGCGCGCAGGGAGGCGGCCTCGGGGCCCTGCTCGACGAGCAGGCGGCGGGCCGTCTGGGTGATCTCCTCCCTGGTCGCCGCCCGCTTCCGCATCCGCCGGGTCAGCGGGCCGGCCATGTCTGGCATCGGCACCTCCCTTCTGTGAGTCCTAGCTGTCAGCCCAGTAAAGCGCAAGATGCCTTCGCTAACAGTATTGACTTTAGTTAACGCTGTATGCAAAAGTAAGCATCGTAAACAGTGAACGGCGTTAACTGCGGGCGGCGATCGCCCGCGGGAAGGTCATGCGATGCGCCTGTCTTTCGAGTCCCTGGGCCGGGCCACCTACCGACGGCGGCGGCTGGTGCTGGCCCTCGCGATCGTCTTCGTCATCTTCGCCGGGGCCTGGGGGACCGGCGTCTTCAGCAAGCTCATCTCGGGCAACACCTTCGCCGCGCCCGACAGCCAGAGCCAGCGGGAGAGCGACCGGGCAGCGGCGGCGTTCGGGCGCAGCGACTCCGACGTGGTCGTGCTCTACCGCAGCGCGGACCAGACGGTCGCCGACCCGGCCTACCGGCGGGCGGTGACCTCCACGGTGGCCGCGCTCCCGGCGGCCGACGTCGCCCGGGCCACGACTTTCTGGTCATCCGGCAACCCCGGCCTCGTCAGCCCCGACAAGCACGCCACCTACGCCGTCTTGCAGCTGCGGGGGGCGACCGACCAGGACCGCGAGGACGCCTACCAGGCGGTCAAGGGCCTCCTCGGGCAGGCCCCAGCCGGATTCTCGGCCCAGGTCGGCGGCGAGGTCCCCACCGAGGTGGTCATCAACGCGCAGGCGTCGGCCAACGTCGCCCGGGCCGAGTCCATCTCGCTGCCGGTCCTGCTGGTCCTGCTGGCGATCATCTTCGGCAGCGCGGTGGCGGCGCTGCTGCCGGTCGCGATCGGGGGAATGGCCATCCTCGGCTCGCTCACCGTGCTGCGGCTGCTTACCCTGGGCACGCCGGTCTCGGTGTACTCCATCAACGTCACCACCGTCCTCGGCCTGGGCCTCGGGATTGACTACGGCCTGCTGATCGTCACCCGGTTCCGGGAGGAACTGCGCCGCCAGCCGTCGGTCGAGCAGGCCATCGCCCGGACCGTCGCCACGGCCGGCCGGACCGTCCTGGTGTCCGGGGTCACCGTCGCGGTGGCCCTGTGCAGCCTGATGCTGTTCCCCGAGGTCTTCCTGCGGTCCATGGGCTACGGGGGCGTCGCCACCGTCCTGGTCGACATGATCGCGGCCCTCACCGTCCTGCCCGCGCTGCTGGCCGTCCTCGGCCACCGGGTGAACGCCCTGCGGCTGCGGCGGGGCGTCGGGCGGGCACCGCGGGCGCAGGGCGGCTGGTACCGGCTGGCGCGCGGCGTCATGCGGCGGCCGGCCGCGATCACGGCCGTCATCGTGATCGCGCTGCTCGCCCTGGGCGCCCCGTTCCTCAAGATCTCGTGGGGCGGGACCGACGCCCGGGTGCTGCCCGCGAGCGCGACCGTCCGCCAGGTGCAGGAGAAGCTGGACAGCCAGTTCGCGGCCAACTCCGCCGCCCCGGTCGAGGCCCTGGTCACCGGGGCGGCTAGCCCGGCCGCGGTGGCGTCCTACATTGGCCGGATCGAGGCGATCCACGGCGTGGCCGGGGCGACCGTCACCGGGAGCCGCGGCGCCGGCGCCGGCGCCGCCACCCGGATCGACATCGGCTACGTGCCGTGGTCACAGTCCCCGGCCGCCCGCCAGGTCGTCAGCGAGGTCCGGGCGCTCGCCCCGCCGCCGGGCACCACCGTCGCGGTCGGCGGGACCACCGCGACGCTGGTGGACGAGCTGTCCAGCCTGGGCGCGACGCTGCCCTGGATGGCCCTGCTGACCGGGCTGGCCACGTTCACCTTGCTTTTCCTGGCGTTCGGGTCCGTGATATTGCCGGTGAAGGCAGTCGTCATGAACTTCCTGAGCCTGTCGGCGACGTTCGGGGTGATCGTCTGGATCTTCCAATGGGGCCACCTGTCCGGGCTGCTGCGGTTCACCCCGACCGGGACGATCGACCCGACGATGCCGATCCTGCTGCTCGCGCTGGTATTCGGGCTGTCCATGGACTACGAGGTGTTCCTGCTGTCGCGGATCCGGGAGATCTACGACGAGACCGGCGACAACAACGCGGCGATCGCCGGCGGCCTGCAGCGCACCGGCGGCGTCATCACCAGCCTGGCGCTGCTGCTGATCGTGGTCATCGGCCTGTTCTCCGCCTCCGGGATCGTGTTCCTCAAGCTGCTCGGGGTGGGCATGGTCGTCGCCCTGGTGCTCGACGCCGCCGTCGTGCGGACCCTCCTCGTCCCGGCCACCATGCGCCTGCTCGGCCGGGCCAACTGGTGGGCCCCGGGACCGCTGGGGCGGCTGTACGCGCGGCACGGCATCCGCGAGGAAGAGAGCCCTGAGCCCGTATACTCGTCCCGAGCGGTGGTGGGGCTCACCGCCCGGGAGAATGGTCCCGGAGAACCGTAGCCGCCCAGGCGTCAGGCCCGGGGAGCGCTGCCAACAGTCCCTGCCGGCGATCGTCGCGGTAGGGAGAGCCATGCCCCAGCAACCCGAGCTCGAGCAGCCTGGCCCGCCTGAAGTACCGGCTGGGAAGGCGCTGGCGGGGAAGGCGCCGGTTGAGACGGCACCGGTTGAGACGGCACCGCCTCGGCCGGAGCCCGGGCTGGCCGACCCGCCGTTGCTGGGGGCGGTCGCCCTCGGGGGCGCCCTCGGCGCGCTGGCCCGCTACGGCCTGCAGGAGGCCTTCCCGCACGGGCCGGGCGAGTTCGGCTGGGCGACGCTGGCGATCAACGTCTCCGGGTGCCTCGCGATCGGCGTCATCGCGGTGCTCATCGCCGCGACGCCCGGGGTCAGCCGGCTGGTCCGCCCGTTCGCCGTCACCGGGATCCTCGGCGGGTACACCACCTTCTCCACCTACATCGTGGACATCCAGCGGGCGGTGCTGGCCGGGGCGCCCCGGACGGCGCTCCTGTACGCGGCCGCGACCCTGGCCTGCGCGCTCGCGGCCGCCTGGGCGGGCATCCTCGCGGGGGACGCGATCGCCGCCCGCCGGGGGCCCCGCGCCCCCGGCCCGACCGGGGCCGAGCTCACCGAGGCGGAGCTGGCCGAGAGCGAGGAGGCCTCATGACCGTCATCCTGGTCGTGCTCGGGGCCGCGGTCGGCGCGCCGCTACGGTACATCACCGACCGGCTGCTGCTCCGGCGGCACGACTCGACGTTCCCGTGGGGCACGTTCACCGTCAACGTGGCCGGGTCGGCCCTGCTCGGGCTCCTGGTGGCGGCCGGCGCCAGCGCCCCGGTGCAGGCGCTGCTGGGGACCGGCTTCTGCGGGGCGCTCACCACCTACTCGACGTTCAGCTACGAGACGGTGCTGCTCGCCCGGTCCGGCGCGCGGGCGATGGCCCTGCTCAACGTCGTGGCATCGGTCACGGGCTGCTTTGGCGCGGCCTACTTCGGCATGGCAATTGCGCAGGCGGTAAGGTAAACGGCACACAGCCCGCAACCAGGGAGAACGACAGTTATGGAGCACGCCGACGCGCAGCCGGAGATCCTGTCGACGCAGTTGCCGGACAGGGCCTTCCTGCTTGACGTGCGCGAGGACGACGAGTGGGCCGCCGGGCACGCCCCGGACGCCGTCCACGTGCGGCTTAGTGACCTCGGAGCGCGCGCGGGCGAGTTGCCGCGCGACCGCGAGGTGTACGTGATCTGCCGCTCCGGGGCACGCTCGGCCTACGCCGCGCAGGCGCTGGCCGGGGGCGGCTGGAAGGTCGTCAACATCGCCGACGGCATGACCGGCTGGGCCGTCGCCGGCCGCCCGATGGTCAGCGAGACCGGCGCGGAGCCGTTCGTCGCATGACCGGCTACGGTCAGGGCGACGCGTGGGCCAGGGCGACGGGGGAAGACGCCACCTCGCAGGCCGCGCAGGACCCGGAGGCAGTGGAGGGCCCGCAAGCTGCCGCCCGGCCCCCGGCCGGCCCGCAGTCCGGGCCGGGCGAGCAGGCCGTGCAGCCGGCGCGGCGCGCGAGCGACGTCGTGTCCGTGCGCGACCTGCGGGTCCCGGCGATCATCGGCGTCTACGACTGGGAGCGCGCGGCCGAGCAGGTGCTCGCCTTCCACGTCGACCTGGCGGCCGACGTGGCGCGGGCGGCGGCCACCGGCGACGTGGCGGACGCGGTCGACTACTCGGCCGTCGCCGCGACGATCACCCGGGTGGTCCGCGACGGGCAGTTCCGGCTGATCGAGACGGCCGCCGAGCGGGTCGCGGAGGCGGTCCGGCGCGACTTCCCGGTCGGCTGGATCCGGGTCGAGGTCGCCAAGCCGATCGCGTCGGCCGACGGGACCGGCTCCTACACCGCCGTGATCGCCATCGAGCGCGGGAGCCGCTGAGCAGGCATTCCGCACGAGAGCCCGTCCCCGGCCGGCGTGGCCGCCCATGGCAGAATCGGGCCATGGCGCGCATCGGTACCATCGTCTGGCACGTGCGGGACACCGGGCGGGCAACCCGGTTCTGGACCCAGGCCCTCGGCTACGTCCGCCGCGACGAGGAGTCTGACGTGCTCATCCCGGCGGGCGGGGCGCCCGGGCCCGGCCTGGTCATGGAGCCGTCCGACCGGACGCACCTGGACCTGTACACCGATAGCCGGGCCGAGCAGCTAGCCGAGGTCGAGCGGCTGGTCTCCCTCGGCGCGGCCCGGGCCGACTGGACGTACCCCGACGACGCCGACTTCATCGTCCTGGCCGATACCGAGGGCAACTTGTTCTGCGTCGTCAACAAGGGCGACGACTAGGCACCTCCCGGAGCGTCGCCGCCGGGCCGCGGCCCGCCCAGCCTCCTTCCGCACCGTGGCCCCCACCCCGTTGAGCTGCGTGTACATCTGATGACAACCGCTAGAAGATCGCGGATAGTGATCATAACTATTTCCCGAAAAAGGAGATAGTTCTCGCTAATAGCCGCCACTATTGGTCACGTCTTAAAGCGGGCATATGGGGTGGGGGAGATCAGTGTGGCTCGGAAACGTAGCGGTAGCCGTCGGCGCGGCCTTATCGGGGGCGGCCTCGCCCTGGTTGGCGCGGGCGCGCTCGCGGCGGCAGTGCTCGCGCTCGTCAGCCACTCCCACGACGGCGCGCCGGTGCACCTGAGCGGCAGCTCCGCGGCTGACACGGCCGCCTCGGCGGGCGCCGCCCCGCCCGCCGCGTCGCCGGCCCGCAACTGCGGCCAGCAGGTCGTGCAGAACACGCACAAGACCGCGCCGGCCTACATGATCATGGTCCCGGCCGGAGACAACTCCGGCTTCAACTTCGGCCGGCCGGGCACCTTCTGGTTCGCCTCCGGCGTCCACACGCTCGGCACCGGCCAGTACGCGCAGATCGACCCGGTCAGCGGCTCCGCCTTCGTCGGCGCGCCCGGCGCCGTCTTGAGCGGGCAGTGGAAGAACCACTACGCCTTCGGCGGCAACGCCAGCCACGTCACCATCGAGTACCTGACCATTGAGTACTTCGGGGTCGGCGGGGTCGGCGACAACCAGCAGGAAGGCGTCGTCAACCAGGACTCCGCCCCGTACTGGACCATCACCCACACCACGATCAACGACAACGGCGGGGCCGGGGTCATGCTCGGCAGCCACGACGTGGTGTCCTACAGCTGCCTGGAGAACAACGGCCAGTACGGCTTCAACGCCTACAGCGGCGAGCCCGGCGGGACCGGCATCACCCTCACCCACACCGAGCTGCTCAACAACGACACCTACAACTGGGAAGCCCGCCAGGATGGCTGCGGCTGCACCGGCGGCGGGAAGTTCTGGTACGACACCGATGTCACGATCACCGACAACTGGGTCGTGAACAACCGGAGCGTCGGCATCTGGGTGGATGCGAACAACAGCGGCTTCACGATCACCGGCAACCTCTTCCAGGGCAACGCCGAGGTCGGCATCCAGTACGAGATCAGCTACAACGCGACGATCGAGTACAACACGTTCATCGGCAACGGCGTCATCGGCGGCACCGCCAACACCGGCTTCCCGACCGGCGCCATCTACATATCGGAGTCCGGCGGCGACAGCCGGGTCGCCTCCACCCCCACCACCCGCATCGCGATCGCGGCGAACAACTTCGTGAACAACTGGGGCGGGGTCATCCTGTGGGAGAACTCCAACCGGTTCTGCAACTCCCCTGATGACGGCACCGGGCTATGCACCCGGGTCTCGCCCGAGACCGCCAGCGTCAAGGACTGCGCCGCCAGCGTCATCAAGCTCGCCCCGTTCTTCAACAACTGCCGCTGGCGGACCCAGAACGTGTACGTCGTGAACAACAACTTCACGTTCAACCCGAAGGTCGTCGGGGCCGCCTGCGAGGCGGCGATGAAGCCCGGTGGCGCCGGCACCTGCGGCTTCAACGGCGTGTTCTCCGAGTACGGCAGCGACCCGTCGTGGAGCCCGTACACGGCCGACATCGTCCCCACCAACATCGCCGTGAACCAGAACAACCACTTCACCGACAACCGCTACCACGGGCCGTGGCAGTTCATGGGCTGGCAGCAGGGCTCGGTCATGACCTGGGCCCAGTGGCGGTCGGCCGCCAGCTGGCAGCGCCTGACCGGCAGCGGCAAGGCCTACGGGCAGGACGCCGGCAGCACGCTGTCGGCTAGCTAGGCGCTACTGGCGGTCACCAGGCCGCCCTCCGCGGGCCCCCGGGCAGTCATCCGCCCGGGGGCCCGCGCGCGTCCGGGAGCGTGATCGCTCACAGCGGACAACCGGAGGGAATCTCCGGAAGCTCCAGAAGCTTGAGCCTTACAGACTCAACCTGAAAGGGGCCGAACATGAGCGACATGCTCACGCTGCCGGTGCTGCCACTTGACGATGACGTGGTGCTGCCGGGCATGGTAGTCCCCATCGAGCTTTCCGACACCGAGGTCCGCGGTGCCGTCGAGGCCGCGAGGAATAGGGGACTTGGACGGGGGCCCGGGATCCGCTCGGAGGAGAAGGCCCAGGTCTTGATCGTGCCGCGCGTCAGCGAGCGCGGGCTGGCCGCCGTCGGCACCCTGGCCGTGATCGAGCAGCTCGGGCGGCTCCCCGGCGGCGAGGCGGGCGCGGTGCTGCGCGGGGTCTCCCGCGTCCGGATCGGCGCCGGGACGACCGGGCCGGGGGCGGCGCTGTGGGTTGAGGGCAGCGTCATCACCGAGACCGGCCTCGGCCCGAAGGCCGAGGAGCTCGCGAAGGAGTACAAGGCGCTGGTCATCTCCGTCCTCCAGACGCGCGGCGCCTGGCAGGTCGTGGACATGGTCCAGCAGATTGACGACCCGTCGCTGCTGGCCGACCGGGCCGGGTACGCCAGCTACCTCACCGCCGACCAGAAGCTGACGCTGCTGGAGACGGCCGACGTGACCGAGCGCCTGGAGCTGGCGCTGGGCTGGACCCGCGAGCACGTGGCCGAGCTTGAGGTCGCCGAGTCCATCCGCAAGGACGTCACCGAGGGCATGGAGAAGCAGCAGAAGGAATTCCTGCTCCGCCAGCAGCTCGCGGCCGTCCGCAAGGAGCTTAACGAGCTGACCGGCGACGGCAAGGGCACCGAGGAGGACGACTACCGCGCCCGCGTGGAGGCGGCCGACCTGCCGGAGAAGGTCCGCGACGCGGCCCTGTCGGAGGTCGGCAAGCTGGAGCGGACCCCCGATGCCTCCCCGGAGACCGGCTGGATCCGGACCTGGCTCGACACCATCCTCGGCATACCGTGGAACGAGCGGACCGAGGACGCCTACGACATCGCGGGCGCGCGCCAGATCCTGGATGAGGACCACACCGGGCTGGACGACGTGAAGGACCGGATCATCGAGTACCTGGCCGTCCGCAAGCGGCGGGGCGACAAGGGCCTCGGCGTCATCGGCGGCCGGCGCAGCGGCGCCGTCCTGGCCCTCGTCGGGCCGCCCGGGGTCGGCAAGACCTCGCTCGGCGAGTCCGTCGCCCGGGCCATGGACCGCAAGTTCGTCCGCGTCGCCCTCGGCGGCGTGCGGGACGAGGCGGAGATCCGCGGGCACCGGCGGACCTACGTCGGCGCGCTGCCGGGCCGGATCGTCCGGGCCATCCGCGAGGCTGGCACGATGAACCCGGTCGTGCTGCTGGACGAGGTCGACAAGGTCGGGGCCGACTACCGGGGCGACCCGGCGGCGGCCCTGCTCGAAGTGCTCGACCCGGCCCAGAACCACACGTTCCGCGACCACTACCTGGACGTGGACCTCGACCTGTCGGACGTGGTGTTCCTGGCCACGGCCAACGTCCTGGACTCCATCCCCGGGCCGTTGCTGGACCGCATGGAGCTGGTCACGCTCGACGGCTACACCGAGGACGAGAAGGTCGCGATCGCGCGGGACCACCTGCTGCCGCGCCAGCTCACCAAGGCCGGCCTGACGGCCGAGGAGGTCTCGATCGAGGAGCCCGCGCTGCGGCTGATCGCAGCCGAGTACACCCGTGAGGCCGGCGTCCGCTCGCTGGAGCGGTCGATCTCCCGGGTGCTGCGCAAGGTGACGGCGAAGGACGCCCTGGAGCCGGGCACGCTGCCGGTGGCGGTCACGGCCGCGAACCTGCGTGACTACCTCGGGCGGCCCCGGTTCACCCCGGAGGCGTCGCTCGCGGCCGACTCGCAGCGGACCTCGGTGCCCGGTGTGGCCACCGGCCTCGCGGTCACCGGGGCGGGCGGTGACGTGCTCTACATCGAGGCGTCGCTGGCCGACCCGGAGACGGGCGGCACCGGCGTCACCCTCACCGGCCAGCTCGGCGACGTGATGAAGGAGTCGGCCGCGATCGCGCTGTCCTACCTGCGCTCGCACGGGGCCGAGCTCGAGCTGCCGGTGACCGACCTGAAGGACCGCGGCGTGCACGTCCACGTGCCCGCCGGGGCGGTCCCCAAGGACGGCCCGTCGGCCGGGGTCACCATGACTACCGCGCTCGCGTCGCTGCTGTCCGGGCGGCCAGTGCGGTCGGACGTGGCCATGACCGGCGAGGTCTCGCTGACCGGGCGCGTGCTGCCCATCGGCGGGGTGAAGCAGAAGCTGCTCGCCGCCCACCGGGCCGGGATCGCCATGGTGCTGATCCCGCAGCGCAACGAGCCCGACCTGGACGACGTCCCGGCCGAGGTGCTCGCCAAGCTGGACGTCCACCCGGTCAGCGACGTGCGCGAGGTGCTGGCGCTGGCCCTGGAGCCGGCGTCGGCCGCGGCCCAGGCCATCGCCGCGTAAGGATCGCGTGCCTCCCCGGCCGTGCCTGACGTCAACCGGGCGGTCCCTCATCCGAGGGGCCGCCCGGTTGCCGTTCCGCAAGCCGCTGGGAGCTAGTCGCCTGGCGGCTGGTCCCTGGCGGCGGGGAACGGGCCGGAGTTGGTCGTCGGGTCCCACACGTACATCGGGCCGCTGTGGGACTTGCGGCCGCCCGGGTCGTCGCCGGCCATGTCCGCCGGGACCGGGGCCGCCGCCAGGGAACTGCCGGGGCTGCCCTCCCACGGCGGTCGCATCATGCGGTCCGGTGCCTCGTCCAGGCCCGGCGGGATTTCTGCCGCCGGCATCCGGGCGGGCGCCCAGGGCGCGGTGTCGTACGACTGCCCCAGCCGGAACGGCGGCCGGCCGGACGGCCGGAGGGAGCCAGGGCGCTCGATTGGCCCCGGCCGCATGCGGCCCGGCCGCTCCCAGGGGCCCGGTCGTCCACTGGCGCCAGGTCGTTCACTCGTGCCCGGCCCCGGAGAGCCGGGCGCGGATAGCTCTCCCGGCGCTCCGCCAGCCGCGCCGTCACCCGCGGGCCGGGGCGCGAACGCCCGCTGGCCCTGCACGCTGTTAGCCGCCTGGTCCTCGTCGCCGTGCGCGTCCCCGTCAGCGGCCACCGCATGCTCGCCGTCCGCCGCCTGGCCGGCGAGCACCTGGTCATCGTGCCCTATCCGGCGGCCGGGGTCGCCCGCCCGCCCGCCGGATAGGGCCGCCCGGTCGCGGCCGCCCAGCCCCGCGAGCGCGTCGCGGTCGCCCGGGCCGGGCCGGGCGGCGTGACTCATGCGGGTGTGCGCACCGGGCGCCGGCCAGCGGCCGTCAGTCACCAGGTCGCCGTCACCAGGCGCCGCTGGCCCGCTGCGAGTCGCCCAGTCGCGGGGCGCCGCCTCGCTACTGGTTGCCGCCCGGCCCCTGCCCCCCGGGGCTGCGGCGCCGCCTTGGGTGATCGCCTGATAACCATGCGTGGTCCGCGTCGCGTGCGCGCCCTGGTGGCCGTGTGCCGCCAGGTGGCCGCCTGTTGCCGCCCGGCTGGGGAGCGCCGGCTGAGCGCCGTGCGCGGCGAGGGGCGGCCGGGACCGGGGCTGGCCCCGCGTTGCCGCGGCCGCCGGCCCGGGGGCGGCGCTGAGGCGCTCGGCCCGCGCCCGGCGGCGCCGGGCGCGGGCGAGGAACAGCAGCACCACCAGCGCCACGATGAGGACGCCCGCGCCGATCGCCGCGTCCCGCAAGATCGCGGTGGCGGTGCCGCCCGCGTCCGCCTGGGGACTGGTCAGGCGGGCGGTCGCCGGCGGCGAGGCGGCCAGCCCGAGGCCGGCCCCCGACTGCGTCGGGGACGCGCTGGCCGGGGCCGGGGCGGACGACGCGGCAGCGGGGGGCGGCAGCTTCGCCGCGATGGCCCCGGCGGCGGCCAGCGCGCGGGTGGCGCTCAGCGGGCCGGTGCCGGTCCCGGGGCCGCCGGCCCCGGCCGGGCGGGCGGCGGCGGCGTGCACGATCGCCCGGACGACCTCGGGTCCCGACAGCCGCGGATAGCGCGCCCGGATCAGGGCGGCGACGCCCGCGGTGAGGGCGGCCGACATGTCGGTGGTGGTGATGGTGGCGTAGCCGCTCGGGGGCGCGGCCACCGTCAGGCCGCTGCCGGGGGCAGTCAGCGCGACGTAGGGCCGGGTACTGGAGAAGGCCTCCCGCTGGCCGCCCTTGCTGGTCGCGCCGACCGAGATCACGCCCGGGTAGGCGGCTGGATAGTTCACTGACCCCGTGCTCGCCCCGTTGTCGCCGGCCGGGGCGACCAGGACGACGCCGGCCGCTACCGCCGCGGCCACGGCCGCCCGCTCGGCGGCGCTGCCGCCGGCCGCGCTCGGGTCGCCGGCCATGAGCGCGCCGAGCGTCCCCGGGTCAAGCGGCAGGGCGATCACGCGCGCCCCGTGGCTGACCGCGTACCTGATCCCGCTGGCGATGGCGCCGGGCAGTGGCCGGGTGAGCCCGGCCTTGGCGTTGCGCGGGTCGTTGTACTCCAGGGTGACCCGCAGCGACAGGATGCGGGCGCCCGGGGCGACGCCGGTGATGCCAGCCACGTGCCCGCTTCCGTGCCCGTGGCCGGCGATCAGGCTGGCGACCGCCGTCCCCTCCTGGCCCCAGTACGGGTCGCCGCTGCGCGCGCCTGAGCCGCTGAGGTCTGGCCCGGTGGTCACGCTGCCCGTGAGGTCCGGGTGGGCGGGATCTACGCCGGTCGACAGCACGGCTACCGTCACCCCGGCCCCCGGCCGGCCGCCCGCGAGTGCCTTCCAGGCGGCCGGCACGCCGAGGCTGCCCAGCCACCATTCAGCCGCCAGGCTAGGGGTCCCGGTGGCTGGCATCGTCGCCGCGCGGGCGGGCGGCGCGGAGGCTGCCAGCAGGCAGCCGGGCACGGTCACGAGAGCCACCGCGAGCGGTGCGGCGCCGCGCGCGAGCGTTCGGGTCAGTCGCGAGGACGCAGTCATCTAGGCACAATCATCTGGAAGCCACTGATCTTAAGGGAGCACTGATCTTAAGGGAGCACTGATCTGCTGGACGGTGCTGCCGGGGGCCCCCTCCGGGGCGCGAAGGGGGCGAAGTTACCTAATGGTGTCATGTGCTTGGAGCGAACGGCACCGCGCCACGCGGCCCATCGGCGAAAGGCCTTGCTCGCGGGTAACGGTTAGCATTTGGCCCGATCCGGGAACATGAGAGACTTGTAGGTCACGACAGAGAGGACCCCGATGCCAGCCTTGTCCGAGCGCGACATGAGCGTGCTTGCCTTCGAGCGGGGGACATGGCGCACGATCGGGGCGAAGGAGCAGGACATCGCCAGCACCCTGGGCATGTCGGCGACCCGCTACTACCAGCTGCTCAACCGCCTCATCGATACGCCCGAGGCGCTCGCGTTCGACCCGTCGCTCGTCAAGCGGCTGCGCGCCCAGCGGTCCCGTCGCGCGGCCCTGCGCTCCCCGCAGGCCGACAGCCGTTAAGGCGCAGTCCGGTAGCCGGTCAGCGGCGGGGCCATAAGCTAGCCGCGTGCCACTGCCTACCGCGCTGACGCCCGAGGGCCAGGCCGGCCTCGACGCGATCCTCGCCCGCCCCCAGGGGGCGCTCATCGCCTCCGACTTCGACGGGACGCTGTCGCCCATCGTCGCCGACCCGGCCGCTGCCCGCGCCTACCCGGGAGCCGCCCGCGCCCTGGCCCGGCTCGCGGCCGTCGTCGGCACCACCGCCATCATCACCGGCCGCCCGGCCGCCGACGCGGTTCGGCTCGGCGGGCTCGGCATCGTGCCCGGGCTGATCGTCCTCGGCCACTACGGCGCCGAGCGCTGGCAGGACGGGAAGGTCACGGCCGCGCCCCCGCCAGCGGGAGTGGACGAGGCGCGACGGCTCCTGCCGGGCGTGCTTGCCTCGGCGGGCGCCCCCGACGGCGTCCGGATCGAGGACAAGGGCACCGCCCTCGGCGTCCACGCCCGGCTGGCAGCAGATCCGGACGGCGCCCTGGCGGCCCTGCGGGCACCGCTCGACGCGCTGGCCGCCCTGGCCGGCCTGACCGTCGAGCCGGGCCGCTACGTCCTTGAGCTGCGGCCGCCGGGCACCGATAAGGGGGCAGCCCTGCGCGCCCTGGTGGCCGAGCGCGCGGCGACCGCGGCGCTCTTCTGCGGGGACGACCTCGGTGACCTGGCGGCGTTCGCGGCGATCCGCGCGCTGCGCGGCTCCGGTGACCAAGCCGGGGCAGGCGATCCGGTGATCCCCGGCTGCACCGTGGCTAGCGGCAGCCCGGAGGCCCCGCGGGTGGCGCAGGCAGCCGACCTGGCGGTCGAGGGGCCGGCGGGCATCGTGCAGTTCCTGGCTGAGCTCGCGGGCGAGCTCGGCGCCTAGGCCGGGCGCCCGCCCCAGGCGGCGGGCGTCACTGGGCAACCGGGGGGCCGCCCGGCGGGCGGGGCTGCTAGGCGAACTTGGCCGGCTGGCCGGGCCGGTAGACGGTCCAGCCCGCGCCGTTCCAGGCGTCCGCGTCGAGCGCGGAGCGGGCATCGACGAGCACCCGCTGGGCGACGAGCTCGCCGAGCGCGGTCGGGTCGATGGCGCGGTAGTCGGCCCACTCAGTGAGGTGCAAGATGACCTCGGCCCGCTCCGCCGCCGCCTGGACGGAGTCGGCGTAGTTGAAGCCGGGGTAGTGCCGGGCCGCGTTGGCCATCGCCACCGGGTCGTGCACGGTCACGATGGCGCCCTCGGCGGCCAGCCGCTGGCAGATGTCGAGGCTGGGGGAGTCGCGCAGGTCATCGGTGTTCGGCTTGAACGCGATGCCGAGGACGGCGACCCGCTTGCCCGCCAGGTTCCCGCCCACGGCCTCGCGGGCTAGCTGGGTGACCCGCGCCCGGCGGCCGAGGTTGACATCGTCCACGGTGGTGAGCAGGTTCACGATCGAGTTGACGCCCTTGGTCGCGGCCGTGGTCCGGAACGCGCGGATGTCCTTGGGCAGGCAGCCGCCGCCGAAGCCGAGCCCGGGGGACAGGAACCGGCGGCCGATGCGGGCGTCGATGCCGATCGCGTCCGCGAGCGCGATCACGTCGGCCCCGGACGCCTCGCACATCTCGGCCATCGCGTTGATGAAGGAGATCTTGGTCGCCAGGAAGGAGTTGGCCGACACCTTGACGAGCTCGGCCGTCTCCAGGTCCATGGTGATGCCGGGGATGCCCGACCCGAGCGGCGTCGCGTAGACCTCGCGGATGACCTCGTCCGCCCGGGCACCGGACTCATCGCTGGTCACGCCGAAGACGAAGCGGTCCGGGGTCAGGGTGTCCTGCACGGCGAAGCCCTCGCGGAGGAACTCCGGGTTCCAGATCAGGCTGACCTGGCCGCCGGCCGGGGCGCCCGCCTGGGCCTGGGCGAGCAGGTCGCGGGCGGTGCCGACGGGGACGGTCGACTTCCCGACGATGAGGCACTCCTGCGTCAGGTGCGGCGCGAGCGCCTCGACCGCCCCGTACACGTAGCTCAGGTCGGCCGCGGTCTCGCCCGGCTTCTGCGGGGTGCCGACGCACAGGAAGTGAACCTGGCCGAACTCGCCGATTTCCTCGAAGGAGGTGGTGAAGCGCAGCCGTCCCGCGTCCAGGTTCTTGCGCAGCAGGGGCTCCAGCCCGGGCTCGAAGAAGGGAGCCTCCCCCCGCGCGGCCTTCTCAACCTTGTCCACGTCGACGTCGATGGCGAGAACCTGGTGCCCCAGGTCGGCCATGCAGACTGCGTGGGTCAGGCCCAGGTAGCCGATGCCGATGGCGGTGACGCGCATGTCTCAGTCCTCGGTTTCTGCGAGCAGTAGCTTTCTAGCTGGGACGCTGGAGGCCGTGCTTGACTGGTTATGGAGGTCCGGCGGGGCTCTCGGGCAGGTTTTCGCCCGTATGCGGTGCGGAACAGACGATTATTGTAGGCGCGAAGAGCCTGGTCTAAACCGCAAACTTGGCATACAGCGCATGAACGCCGTACGCGATCGCGTCCGAAAGTAGCCGTACCCAGGGAAGAACCGGGCCCGGTCCGCCGAAGTGTGACAACCATCTCGGTACCCGGGGGATTGGAGTTCATCCCTGCTGCCCGGCCGGTCGCCCTGGCCGGGTCGTCTCGCCTCCGGCCGGGCCGGGACGCGCTAGGGTTCGTGGCATCATGCGCATCACGTTGTTTGGCACTTATGACACCTCCATGCACCCGCGGATCGCGACGATCGCCGAGGGCCTGGCGGCTAACGGGCTTGCCGTCGCCGAGTGCAACGCGCCCCTTGGCCTTACCACCGCCGACCGGGTGAACATGCTGGCCAAGCCGTGGATCGGCGGGCCCGCCCTGGCCGGCCGGCTGGCGAGCCGGTGGGCGGCGCTGGCGCTGCGGGCCGCCCGGATGCCGGCTCCCGACGTGGTGGTGGTCGGCTACCTGGGGCACTTTGACGTCCACCTGGCCCGGCTCGTGTTCCGGGTGCGCGGGCTGCTGCGAGGCAGGCGGATCCCCATCGTGCTGGATCACCTGATCAACGCGAGCGACACCGGCAAGGACCGCCGCCTGGACGGCGGTCCCCGCCAGGTGCTGCTGCGGATGATCGACGCGGGCGCGCTGGGCGCGGCCGACGTGATCGTGGTGGACACCGATGAGCATCTCGCCACCCTTCCCGAGCGGCACCGGGGCCGCGCGGTCGTGGTTCACGTGGGCGCCCCGGCCGCCTGGTACGAGGCTGGCCAGTCGGCCGCCGCGCCGTCGCCGGAGGAGGGGCCGCTCCGGGTGGTCTTCTATGGCCTCTATACCCCGTTGCAGGGCACGCCCGCGATCGGGGCCGCGCTGGGCCAGCTCGCGGACGGCCCGGCCATCGATGTCACGATGATCGGGCGGGGCCAGGATGAGGCGGAGGCCAAGGCGGCCGCCGCCGCCAACCAGTCGGTGCGCTGGCTGGACTGGGTTCCCGCGGCCGAGCTGCCCGCCGTGGTCGCCGGGCACGACGTGTGCCTGGGGATCTTCGGCACCGGGGAGAAGGCCCGCCGCGTCGTCCCGAACAAGGTCTTCCAGGGCGCCGCGGCCGGGTGCGCGATCGTGACGTCGGACACCGCGCCGCAGCGGCGCGTCTTCGGCGACGCGGCCGTGCTCGTCCCCCCGGGTGACCCCGAGGCGCTGGCGGCGGCGCTGCGCGAGCTGGCCGCCGACCGCGGGCGGCTGGCCGGGCTGCGGGCGGCGGCCAGCGAGCTCGCCGCCAAGCGGTTCGCCCCCGCCGAGGTGGTCGCCCCCCTGGTCGGCCGGCTGGCCGGCCTCGCGCCGGCCGGCCGCGGGAGCCGGCGATCGCGTCCGGGCGAGATAACGTCAGCGGCCCGCTAACCGTCGAGCCCGGGACGGCCCGCGGCCGTCCCGGGCTCGCCCGTTGATCCCTCGCCGGGCTAGATATCGCCTCGGGAGCGGACGATGAGGTCCGCCAGCAGTGCCACCGACGCGATGAGCAGCCCGGTCACGAAGATCAGGACCGTGTTGGTCGCGATCCGGACCGGGTGGTCGACCACGTCGAAGATGCCCTTGACGATGCCGACGCCGAGCAGCGTGAGCGCCAGCGGCATGAGCACCTTGAGCGGGTTGAAGTACATCACCATCCGCAGCACCTGCAGGATGTAGCGGTACGCGTCCTTGAAGAACTTGAACTTCGACTTGCCGGCTCGCTTGTAGTAGTCGATCGGCATGTAGTACACGGGGTGCTGGTTCGACAGGAACGAGACCGTGATGGTGGTCACGCAGGAGAAGCCGGGGGGCAGCAACCGCAGGTAGGGCAGCGAGACCTCGCGCCGGAACGCCCGCAGGCCCGAGTTCAGGTCCGGGATCTTGGTGCCGGTGAGCACCTCGGCGAACTTGCGGATCGTCCACTTGGCGGGAACCCGGGCGAACTTGTAGGTGCCCTGCTCGATCGTCCGCGCCCCGACCACCTGGTCGATCTTCGGGTCCTTCTCCAGCAGCTCGACGAGCTCGGGGATCCGCTCGTTCGGGTAGGTCATGTCCGCGTCGGTCCAGACGACGAACTCGCCCCGCGCGCGCTGGGTCCCGATCCGGCGGACCGTGCCCGAGCCGCCGTTGCGCAGGAACGGCACGACCGTCATCTTCGGGAAATGCGGCGCGATCTCGTACAGCTTGGCCAGCGTCGAGTCGGTCGAGCAGTCGTCAACGGCCAGCAGCTCGTAGTTGTAGCCGCTCGCCTCCATCGCCACGGTGATCCGCTCGACCTCGGCGACGACGTGCCCCTCCTCGTTGTAGCAGGGCAGCACGATCGAGACAGTCGGCCGTCCGTTCGGCTCCCCCATGGGGGTGTTGCCCAGCGGCGCGAGGCCGCTTCGCGGCGTGGCGAACGTGGTGACGGGGCTGGCCGCGCCCGGGGCTTCAAATGCAGTGGTCATCGGGTGGGCTCCAACATCCAGACATCCAGGTCCTCGGTAGCGATCTTGGTCGGTGGGGCCGTGAGCGATCGGCCGTCCATGGTTGAGTGCATCGTTACCGCCTTCGTTATGGTCCCCTGGTTGGTATAGGGGGCCAGCTCGCCAGTATGCGCGGCGAGCAGCACAGGCTGGCGTCCTACGCTCTGGACGCCATGGATGGCCGCGAGCACCTGGGAGGTCGGTGCCGTCGGGCTCGTGTAGACGTTCCCGCTGTAGTGGAACCGCGTCACTGGCACGTCGCACATGCCCCGGACGACCTGGGAGAGCCGGTCGGCCATCGGCGAGTCGACGATGATCACCGACGCGTCGCTCGGAAGCTTCGCGCACAGCCCGTAGATCGCCGCGACCTGGCCCTGGAACGTGCGCTTGAACGCGAGGCCCCGGGTCGTGATCGCGGTCGGGACCACGAGCAAAAGCGCGCAAACCGAGGCTACCCCAGCCGTGATCAGGGCACGGCGCTTTCCGGCGAGCAGGCGGGCCAGCCGGCTGACGCCGGGAACCTCGCCCCGGCCGAGCCGCCCGCATGTCCAGGCGACCAGCCAGATCGACAGGAGGATGAACCCCGGCAGCACCGCGGGCACCAGGCGGCGGCTGGCCCAGGGCTGGTCGGGCGTGATGCCCGGCCGGTACAGGAACAGCAGGATGTCCCAGGCGAAGCACATCAGCGGCAGCGTCCAGGCCGGCCAGCGGCCGCGCAGCGCCCCGAAGCCGAGGATGGCCACCCCGATGGTGGCCAGGGCGATGGCCGGGCCGCCCAGGTACCAGTAGACCCAGTGCAGGCTGAGCTGGGCGTACTGCTCCTTGACGAAGTTGTGCTGGACGTGCGACCGCAGGGCGAACGCGGCGATGACGATGAACGGCACGATCGTGGCCGCCCGCGGCAGCCAGCCCGGGAGCCACCAGTGCTCGCCCAGCTGGGGCAGGCCCCCGGTGGCGCGGGCCCGGCGGCGTAGCCAGAGCGCGGCGAGCACGGTCACGACGATGGCCAGGGCCAGTCCCGCGATCATCGGGAGGGAGGAGGACTTGTTCGTCTGGAAGACGTAGGGCCAGCTCAGGAAGACCGCGTCGACCCAGCCCCAGGCCCAGCCGACGATGATGCCGATGACGAGCGGCATCGCCTGGCGCTGCCCCCGGACCCACATGAGCCCGCAGTAGGGGATGAGCGGCAGGATGTCGCTCGGGGCGTCGATCCGCACCAGCAGGGCGATGCCGAGCGCGAGGCCGGCCAGGAGGGCCAGGACCCGGCCGCTGTCCCAGCGGGCGACGCGCGCCCGCAGGCCGGCTCCGGCCGTGCCCGGGCCGGCGGCGGCGGGCTGGGCGCGCAGCGAGTCGATCAGCAGCGCCAGCCCGCCCAGGAACAGGACCTGCGCGAGCGGCTCGCTGAAAGTGTTGCGGCTGGTGTACATCTGCGGCAGCGAGGCCGCCAGGACCAGGGCCGCCAGCGGCGCCCAGCGGGCGCCCAGCAGCCGGGCGGCCAGGCCGCCGAACACGACGATGGCGACGGCGCCGAAGAACGGGCCGAGCAGCAGGGCGCCGTTGACGCCGCCGAACCAGTAGCCGACCGAGAGCGCCATCGGCAGCCCCGCCATGAACTGCGGGACGATGGTGTTCCCGACCTGGTACATGGCGAAGCCCTGGTACCAGAGGCTGGGGTCGTTGCCGAAGGCCTGGCTGTTGGTCGGGATCGGCAGCGAGCCGTGGCCGGCGATCCAGGTCGCGAACTGCATGTACGAGCCCGGGTCACGGGAGATGATCAGGAACTGCGAGTGGTAGGCGGCCTCGAAGGCGAAGAACCCGATCGCGATGACCAGCAGCGCGACGACGGTCCACCAGGGCGTGCGCCGCCCGTCGCGCTCCCCGTCGGCGTCGGCCGGCTGCGCCCACACGCGCAGCCCGCCCGCCGACGCGCTCGCGCTGGGCACCAGGCCCGGCAGCCGCCGCCAGCCCAGCGGGACGATCACCGCCGCGACGATCACCGCCGCGACGATCGTGGGAACGGGCCGGAACCAGCCGATGAGCAGCAACGGGAAGCTGGCGAGGAGGAAGGCCGTCGCGACCACCACGGGCAGGACCGTCAGCCGGGCCAGCAGGAGGCCGGCCGGGTCGCGGGCGATCAGCTCGGGGGTGGGCGCGCCGCTGTCCGGGGCCGGCGTGGACTGGCCTGGAACCGGGGTGCGGGAACTAACGCTCATTGGCGTGCCTCACGGTAAGTACGGCGATCGCGCCAGCTACGCTCAAGAGAGGAACCCATCGATCAGTGTGGTCGCTGAGAGTTGGAGTTGTCGCAGTAGTGATCCCTGCGTCGTGATCGCCGCCGGCGCGGCCGGCAGCGGTCGGTGGCGTGCGGCAGGCCGTGCACCCAAGCCCAGTCGTGCACCCAAGCCCTTTGCCCTACTTCGCCACGAACATGCAGTGGTGACGCTCTAGGTTACACTTTGCCGCCATGCGCCGGAGGCCGTGCGCCCAACTCCCCCATGACTCGACATCCCTCCTCCAGTGAAGCACAGCCTGCCCACCCTCTGACCTCGTAAATCATGGGAGCGGGCCGGCCCGGGCCTGCTAGCCGAGCCCCGCGAGCTGGGCGTCGAGCCACCGCGCGGGGGCAACCGTGGCGGCGGCCGCCGCGATCTGGGCGGACCGCTGGCGGCGCTCCGCCCCCGGCATGACCAGGGCCTCGTACAGGGCGGCGGCCGTCGCCGACACGTCGTAGGGGTTCACCAGCAGTGAGTGGTCGCCGATCAGGGCAGCCGCCCCCGCCTCGCGCGACAGCACCAGGGCGCAGCCGTGCTCGCTCAGGATCGGCCCCTCCTCGGCGACGAGGTTCATGCCGTCGCGGATCGGGTTGATGAGCAGCACGTCCGCGATCGAGCAGGCCGCCAGCGAGCGAGCGTAGTCGTCCTTGACCTCGACCACGATCGGCTGCCAGCCGGGCGTGGCGAACCGCGCGTTGACCGCCTCGGCGGTCTGGCGGACGCTCTCGGTGTAGGCCTGGTACTCCGGGACCCCGGAGCGGGACGGGTAGGCGAACGCGAGGTGGGTAACCTTCTCGTGCCATTCGGGGTGGCCGGCCAGGAACTCGGCGAACGCCGCGAACCCGCGCACGATGTTCTTCGACAGCTCGGTCCGGTCCACCCGGACGATGAGCTGGCGGCCGCCCTGCTGGGACCGCAGCGCCGCGGCGTGCGCGCGCACGTCGTCGCGCCCGGCCCGCTCGCGCAGGGCCCCGGCGTCCACGCCGAGCGGGTGGACGGCGACCCTGGTGGCCCGCCCCCGCCAGGTGACCGTGCTCGCCGCCCGGTCGACGTCGGCCCCGAGCACCTCCGCGCAGCAGTCCAGGAACCCGTCGGCCCACCGCCGGGCGAGGAAGCCCAGGTGGTCCGCGCCGAGCATCCCGTCGAGGAGGTCGCGGGCGACGTCGTCGGGCAGCAGCCGGAAGTAGGCCGGCGGGGCCCACGGCGTGTGCGAGAAGTGCGCGATCCGGGCGTCCGGGCGCAGGTCTCGCAGCTGCCGGGGCGCGAGCGCGAGATGATAATCCTGGATCAGCACGCGCGCGCCGCCGGAATCGTCGCCCGGCTCGGGGCCGACGCCGAGCTTGGTGACGTGCTCGGCCAGGGCGGTGGCGAAGGCCTCGTTGTAGGCCGTGTAAGCGGCCCACTCCGCCCGGAAGGCCTGGCCGAACAGGGGCTGGTTGGGCGTGTCGTACAGCAGGTGGTGGACGAACCACAGGACCGAGTTGGCGATCCCGTTGTAGGCGGCCTCGAAGGTGGCGGCCGGGATGTCCAGCATCAGCACTGGCACCTCGTCCGGCTCGCCTGCGGCGACCCCGCGGGCGGCGGCCGCCCGGTCGGCGTCGCTCATGGCCGCGCACACCCACAGGGCGCCCGGCCCGGAGGTGGCGCCGGCGGCGGAAAGGGCAGAGGAAAGGCCGGAAACCATCCCGCCGCCGCCCCGGCGGGCGGTCAGCTCGCCCTCGGGGCCCAGGCTGAAGGAGACCGGGCCCCGGTTCGATGCCACAAGGACTGGGTGGCTCGGGTGACTCGTCATATGCAGACAGTTTAGTAATGATCGTCACGAACTCGGGGCGAGGTCCGCGTGAACGTTCATCGGCTACAGTTGTTAGCGCGCAACAGCACTACAGGAGCACCCCACAACTTAATAACGCTCATCCAGAGGGGTGGAGGGATCGGCCCTGCGAAGCCCCGGCAACCATCGCGCTGTTCGCTGGCCTACGGCCAGCTTCCCAGCTCGCGGCATTTCCCTGGGGGACGGCCCCCAGGCCCCCGATCCGGGCTTCGCCGGGCGGGGCCGCGACTTGGTGCGTCCTCAACATGGCGAGGGCTAACGCGCGCGACTGGTGCCAACTCCGGCCTGCGGCCACGGTGGTCGCTGGGAAAGATGGGAAAGAGAGGCCTCGCCCCATGTCGCTCACGCTCGGAAACGCCACCGCCCTGACCTGCCGTGAGTGCGGCACCACGATGCCGCTCGGCCCGTACTACGCCTGCCAGGAGTGTTTCGGGCCGCTGGAAGTCGCCTACGACCTCCCGCGGCTGACCCGGGCCGACATCGCGGCCGGCCCGCTGAGCATCTGGCGCTACGCGCCGCTCCTGCCCGTCCCGGCCGACATCGCGTCCCGCACTACCACCGATCCGGGGTTCACCCGGCTCGTCCGGGCCGACGGCCTCGCCCGCGAGCTGGGCATGCGGCGGCTGTGGGTCAAGGACGACAGCGGCAACCCCACCCACTCGTTCAAGGACCGCGTGGTCGCGGTCGCCCTCGCCGCCGCCCAGGAAATGGGCTTCACCGTGCTCGCCTGCCCCTCGACCGGGAACCTGGCGAACGCCGTCGCGGCGGCGGCCGCCCGGGTCGGCATCCGCTCGGTCGTGCTGGTGCCGTCGGACCTCGAGCACCAGAAGATCCTCACCACGGCCGTCTACGGCGGCACGTTCGTGACCGTGAAGGGGAATTACGACGACGTGAACCGGCTCGCCTCGGAGCTGGCCGGGGAGCACGACGACTGGGCGTTCGTCAACGTGAACGTGCGGCCGTACTACGCCGAGGGGTCCAAGACCCTCGGCTACGAGATCGCCGAGCAGCTCGGCTGGCGGATCCCGCCGCAGATCGTGGTGCCGATCGCCTCCGGCGCCCAGCTGGTGAAGATCGACAAGGGCTTCTCCGAGTTCGCCGCCCTCGGCCTGGTCGACCCGTCCTCGCAGTGGAAGGTGTTCGGCGCCCAGGCCACCGGCTGCTCGCCGGTGTCCCAGGCGCTCGCCAACGGCTGGGACGCGGTCAAGCCGGTGCGGCCCCAGACGATCGCCAAGTCGCTGGCCATCGGCAACCCGGCCGACGGGCCGTACGTGCTCGACGTGGTCCGCCGGACCGGCGGGACGATCGCCGACGTGTCCGACGAAGAGGTCGTCGACTCGATCCGGCTCCTGGCCCGCACGCAAGGGATCTTCGGCGAGACGGCGGGCGGGGTCACCGTCGGCGTGCTGCGCAAGCTGCTCGCCTCCGGGCAGCTCGACCCGGAGCAGGAGACAGTGATCATCAACTCGGGCGACGGGCTGAAGACGCTCGACGCCGTGGCCCCGGTCGTGCCCGTTCCCGACGCCATCGCGCCGACCCTGGAGGCGTTCGAGACCGCCTATGGCGAGGTTCGCGCCTAGTGAAAGCAGTCATCCCAATGCGGGCGGTGTGGGCATGATTGCGCGGTATCTGACGTAACGGTGCCCTGTGCACGGTAAGGTCGTTTCCGGTCGCCGCCGGCAAGGACGAGCGTGAGTGCGAGAGCGTGCGCTGCACGGCTGAGGGGTCGACGATCGACACGGGTTCCGCGGTTGCAAGGGCGGGACCCGAGGCCCGAGCAGCAGTTAGGGAGTTGTTAGGAATGGCTCAGGGCACCGTCAAGTGGTTCAACCCGGACAAGGGGTACGGCTTTATCGCCGTGGACGGTGGCAGGGACGTTTTCGTCCACTTCTCAGCGATCGAGACAGACGGTTACCGCACCCTTGAAGAGGGACAGCGGGTCGAGTTCGAGATCACGCAGAGCGACCGGGGGCAGCAGGCCGAGAGGGTCGTGGTCGTCGCCTAGTAGTTCGCAGTCTCTTGAGTGCCGCTGGCGCGGCCCCGCCCGCG
>DATBEM010000244.1:0-38155 GCA_036276115.1 Trebonia sp. | reverse complement strand
CGCCGGCACCGCCTCGGTCCTGGGCTGCGACGTCGCCCGCGACGCCCACCGGGCCCGCCAGCTCATCGGCCTGACCGGCCAGTACGCGCCGGTGGGCGAGCTGCTGTCGGGATTCAACAACCTGGTCATGGTCGGGCGCCTGCTCGGGATCCCCCGCCGCCAGGCCAAGGCACGCGCGGGCGAGCTGCTGGAGCGGTTCGGCCTGAGCGAGGCGGCCCGGCGGCCCGCCAAGTCCTACTCCACCGGCGCCGGGACGGTGACCGTCTCGGTGCCGGACCGGGGCATGCTGCCCCCCCTCGTCCGCGAGCTGGACGGCCACGGCATCGCGATCGAGGAGTCCGCGCTGCGCAAGGCCACCCTGGACGAGGTCTTCCTGGCCCTGACCGGGGACCACCCGCCGGCGACGGCACGACCGGAGATACCGCGCTGACGGGGAGCACCTCATGACGAGCAGTAGAGGTCTACCGCCGCCGCACCTAACCCGGGCGCCGCCCGCCGGCTGCGGCCCGCTTCTTGCTGTTATCGCCGTGCGAGGATTATCCCGGAAGAAAGTCCGGTCATAGCGTGGTAAATCTTCCGGAACCGGAAAATCTTCCACGCAACCGCGTGACGCAAGGGCTGCAAGGGGCCAGGCGAGGCACCCGGGAAAACGGGCGGCGCCAGGCTCGTCGTCCCCGCTCCCGCGTCCGTCCGCGCCGGCGCACCGGACACCGAGGATCGCCCGGACAAGCCCTAAGCGGGCAGCCGCCAGACGCGCAGGATGTTGTCGGGCAGGCGGACCGAGAAGCGGCCCGCCGGCGACGCGCGGGCCAGGACCGCGCGCACGTCCGCCTCGTAGGCGGCCTGGCGGTCGCCGAACAGGTGGGGGGCGGTCGAGGAGCTGGAGAACACCGCCGCCACGAGGTCGTCGGCGGTCCGCTCGATCGTCCGGCCGTCGGGGACGGTCACCGTCTGGGCGGGCAGGAACCCGGCCTGGCGGAACACCAGGTCCTCGCCGCCGGGCGAGGTGTTGCGGATGCCGCGCCCGGCCCGCCGGTCGTCGCCCAGGTACTGGCGGCGGAGCTCGTCGAGGGCCTCGTCGGGCGGGAGCGGGAATGGCAGCGCGCCCCGCCGGGCCAGCGCCGCCCGCTCCTCGGGGCGGTAGCCGGGCGCGTCGACCTGCACCGCCGCCCCGCCGGGGTCGAGCATCGGCGCGACCGCCGCCGCCACCCGGGGCCGGTCCATCCAGTGGAACGACGCGGCGAAGGTCACGACGCGGAAGCTGCCCAGGGCGCCCGGGAGGTCCTCGGCCCGCTGGCACGCCCAGGTGGCGCTGGCGACCCCGCGCCGGGCGGCGGCCCCGGCCGCGCGGGCCAGCATCGCCGGATCGGGATCGAGGCCGACGACCGCCGCGAACAGGCGGGCCAGCGGCAGCGTGACCGTGCCCGGCCCGCAGCCCAGGTCCAGCAGCCGGCCCTGGCCGTCGAGGGCGAGGCTCGCGGCGAGGGCGGCGGCCAGGCCCGGGGCGTAGGGCAGGCGGCCCTGCTCGTAGTACGGCGCCGCCCCCGCGAAGAGGGACGCGTCCCAGCTCCAGGTCTCCCAGCCGCCCGCCGCGGTGCTCACGCCGTCACGGCGCCGGGGCGGGCGGGGACGAGGTGGGCACGGGCGGCGGCATGGACGGCGGCCGTCAGGCGGGCCAGGCGGGCAGACTCCAGGCGCCAGTGCTGCCAGTGCAGCGGCACGTAAGCGATGTCGGCCGGGAGGCGCTCCAGGCGGCCGGCCGCCAGGTCGGGGGCGGCCTGGAGGTCAGGCAGCATGCCCCAGCCGAGGCCCAGGCGCACGGCCGCGAGGAAGTCGGCCGTCGCCGGGACCTGGTGGACGACGGGCGGCCGGGCGGGGACGCCGAGCCGGGCCAGGGCCTGGTCTTGCAGGCCGTCCTTGTCGTTGAAGACCAGCATCGGCAGCCGCGCCCAGTCCAGCGCGCCGCCCTGGCGGTAGCGGGCCACCAGCGACGGGGCGGCGGCGGGCACGTAGCGCAGCGCCCCGAGCGGCTCGGCGGCGCAGCCCTGGACGGGGACCGGGTCGTCGGTGACCGCCGCCAGGGCCTCCCCCCGGCGCAGCCGCTCCTGGGAGTGCGCCTGGTCCTCGACGTGCAGCCGCAGGCTGGTCGCGGGCCAGGTGGCGGCGTCGGCGAGGACGCCGAGGAACCAGGTCGCGAGCGAGTCGGCGTTGACCGCGACCGGCAGGTCCACCGGGCCGGGGTCGCCGAGCTCGCGGGCGGCCTCGTCGTGCAGCAGCCGGGTGTGGCGGCCGAGCCGGACCAGGCGCTCCCCCGCGGCCGTGGGCCGGCAGGGCGCTCCCCGGGTGACCAGCACCTGGCCGGCGGCCGCCTCCAGGGCGCGGATGCGCTGGCTGACCGCGCTCGGCGTGACGCGCAGGGCGCGGGCCGCCGCCTCGAAGCTGCCGGCGCCGGCGATCGCGACGAGCGCGTCGAGCTGCGCCTGGTTCAGGTCCACTGATTAAGCATAGCTAATCGATCTTAAGAAACATTCGCTGGACTGAACAACGGTGCGTGCCTAGCCTCGGAGGCGTGCTTGATTCTGCCTTCTCCGGCCTGCTCACCGGCCTTTCGCTCATCGTCGCCATCGGGGCGCAGAACGCCTACCTGCTCCGGCAGGGGCTGCGCCGGGCCGTCGTCGGCCCGGTGGTGGCCATCTGCGCGCTGTCCGACCTCGCCCTCATCCTGGCCGGGGTATCGGGCATCGGGACGATCGTCACCCACGCGCCGTGGGCGCTGACGGCGGTCCGCTGGATCGGGGTCGCGTTCCTCACCGGGTACGGGCTGTCCTCGGCGTGGCGGGCGCGGCGGCCCGAGGGGAGCCTGGCGGTGGCGGGCGAGCCGGCCGGGCCGGGCCCGGCGGCCAGGCGGGGACCGGGGACGGGGAACGGCGCGGGCGGCCCGGGGCGGGAGCGCGGGCCCGCGATCCGGCGGGCGCTCGCGCTGACCTGGCTTAACCCGCACGTCTACCTGGACACGGTCCTGCTGCTGGGGTCAGTCGCGGCCACGCACGGGCCGGGCGGGCGGTGGTGGTTCGCGGCCGGGGCATGCGTGGCCAGCGTGGCCTGGTTCACCGGGCTGGGCTACGGCGCCCGCCTGGTGGCGCCGTTGCTGGCCCGCCCGCGCGCCTGGCAGGTGCTGGACCTGCTCGTCGCGCTGACCATGCTGGTGGTCGCGGCCCGGCTCGCGACGGGATGAGGCCGCCCGCCGGGCACGCCCCCGGACCGGCGCGGGCCTGCTGACCGGGCCTACCCGGCTTGCCCGGCGGCGGGCGGGGAAGGGAAGCCGCCGCCGCCGGCCTCGTACGCGCGGGCAACGCGCAGGCAGGCGCCGCCGGCCAGGTGCCGCCCGACGATCATGAGGCCGACCGGCCCGCTGTCGTGCAGCCCGGCCGGCGCCGAGGTCGCCGGGCCGGGGCCGGGGCCGGGGCGGGCTCTCGCGACGGCGGCGCGGGCTAGCGGCCCGGCCCGGCGCCGCCGAGGTAGGTGCCGTGGCCCTCGCGGACACGGCCATCGCCGCTGAACGTCAGGACCTCGCAGACCAGGCCGCCGCGCTGGTTGCGGTAGTTGATGACCAGGGTGGCGACGCCCACGTAGTAGCCGATCACCTCGAAGTGCAGGTCGGGCAGGTTGCGGACGCCCTCGGTCCAGGCCTCCAGCAGGGCCTGCCTGCCCCGGATCACACCGTCGGTGCCCAGGATCCGCGCCATCACCGGGGAGCTGAACACGGCGTCATCGGCGAAGTGCGCCACGACCGCCGGCACGTCGTGGGCGTTCCAGGCGCTCACCCACTGCCCGACGAACCTCCCGGCCCACTCATCACCAAGCGGCACGGCGTCATTCAGCGGGGTGGCGTCATCCATTGGGAACATGGTGGCACAGGCATCGGCGGGGCTGACGGCCGCGCGGGGCGAAGCGCAGCGAGCGGCCGGGCCCGTGCTGGTGGCGGTAGACGATTGATGTTCGAAATAGCGCTACCGGTCATCGCGCATATATGTATGCAAATCTATCTATGAACACGTTACGCACTCGCGTGATTACTATCCGGGCTACTCTCGCGCAGGGCGGGCCGGGAGGACGGCCCGCGCTGAGGGGCGAGCAGCGACCGGGGGGACATGGATGAGGATTGCCCGCAGGCAGGCCGCGCGACTGGACGCCGCCACGATCCCGCAGTTCGTCACGCCGTTGTGGATACCGCCGGCGATGCCAGTGGCCGGCCTGGCGCCGCTGTCGTACTCGGTGGCGGCGCGGCCCATCGCCCAGCAGGTGCTGCCGCCCAGCCTCCCGGCGACCCCGGTGTTCGCCTACGGGTCCACCACCGACCCGGCCACCTTCCACGCCCCGTCGTACACGATCGAGGCCGTCGCGGGCCGGCCGGCCGAGGTGACCTGGGCCAACCAGCTGGTCGACCCGGCCGGGAGCTACGTTCCGCCCCTGCTGCCGGTCGATCCCGCCCGGCCCTGGGCGAACCCGCCGGGCGGCCCGGACGGCCGGGACCGGGCGCCGTCGGCGGCCGCCGTCCCGGGGCCGTACACCGGGCCGGTGCCGATGGTCGTCCGCCTGCACGGGGCGCGCGCCGAGCAGGAGAGCGACGGCTGCCCGCAGGCGTGGTACCTGCCGGCCGCGACCGACATCCCCGACGGCTACGCGACCGCCGGCAGCTCCTACGAGCGCTTCCGGCAGCGGTACGCCGAGGCCCACGGGCACCGGTGGGCGCTCGGCACCGCCCGGTTCCACTACGACAACGACCAGCGGGCCACCCAGCTGTGGTTCCACGACCACGCGCTGGGCATGACCCGGCTCAACGTGCGGGCCGGGCTGCACGGCATGTACATCATCCGGGGCGGGCCGCGCGACCTCACCCACGGGCAGCTGCCGGGCCCGGCCCCGCAGCCGGGGGACGTGCGCGGGACCCGCTACTACGAGGTGCCGCTGATCCTGGCCGACGCGACGTTCAACGCCGACGGCTCACTGCACCTGCCGGGGGCGGGCGGCGGCGACGGCCCGACGGGCGGCCCCTGGGAGGCGGCGCTCGGCTCGGCGATCACCGTCAACGGCAGCACCTGGCCCTACCTGGCGGTGGAGCCGCGGCGCTACCGGTTCCGGGTGCTGAACGCGGCGGGCAGGCGGACGTTCGTGCTCAAGGTCGCGGCCAGCGCCGCCACCGGCCCGCTGGCCGCCCCGGCCCGGCCGATCTGGGTCATCGGGGCCGACGGGGGGCTGCTGCCGGCCGCGGTCCGGGTGGACGAGGGCGGGCTGCCGGTGCGGCCCGCGCAATGCTACGACGTCATCGTGGACTTCACCGGGCTGCCCGCCGGGACGCGGCTGTACCTGGTCAACGAGGGCGGGGCGGCAGCCGCCGGGACCACCGGGCTGGTGCTGGCGTTCGACGTCGTCCCGCTGGAGTCGGCCGACCTGAGCATCCCGCCCGGACGGCTCACCGGGCACCTGCCCGCCCCGCCCGCCGACGGCTGACCGGGGGCGGGCGGCGCTAGCGGGCCAGGCGGCCCGCCAGCCAGGCCAGGGACTGCGGGTAACGGTAGTCGATGCCCATGTGCGTACCGGGAAACAGCTCATAACGGACCCGGTCATCGGGGACGCCGACGGCCCGCAGGGCGTCGCGGAAGGCGGCCGCGCCCACGTCCAGGTAGAAGTTGTCGGCGTCGCCGGCGTCGATCCAGACCGAGTGCAGCGAGCGCAGCGCGTCGCTGCGGGCGGGCGCCATCCGGACCGGGTCCCAGTCCAGCCAGCGCTGCCATACGTCCGGCCGCAGCACCCCGGTGGCCGGGTCGAAGGGCAGCTCGGGGGTCCCGTCCTCGCGGGCGGAGAAGCACGCCGCCACCCCGAGGGTGGTGATGAGGGCCATGTCCGCCGGCTTGGTGAACGCGACCCGGGAGCGGAAGTCATCCCACCAGCGCATGATGTCGCCGTCGTAGCCGCGCAGGTGGCGGACCGCGTGCGGGAACTCCGGGATGTAGCAGTACTCGTAGAGGGCGTCGCCCGCGTGGGTGGCGAGCGCGCCGAACAGGTCCGGGCGCAGCATCGGGGTGATCATGGCCCCGAACCCGCCGCTGGACTTGCCCATGATCGCCCGGCTGGCGGCGGCGGGGATCGTCCGGTAGCGCGCGTCGACCCAGGGGACGACCTCGTCGCACAGGTAGGAGTGGTACCGGCCGGTGCCGGGGGAGTCCACGAACTGGCTACCGCCGTAGGCCGTCCACGCGTCCACGTAGACGACGATCGCGGGCGGGGCCTGCTCGCTGGCGAACACGGCGTCGGCCGTCTCGGTGAACGGCTGGCGGAACGGCGTCCGGCTCCGCCAGCTCATGACCTGCCCGGTATACCCCTGGATGACGTAGACGGCCGGGTACCGGCGGCTGGCCTCGGCGTCGTAGCCGGGCGGGACGTAGACCAGCAGCGGCCGCTCGTGCGGGTCGCCGAGCGGGTTCCCCCGCAGGAGCTCGCTGGTGATCAGGTGCTCGTCAATCCGCCCGGCCAGGTCCGCGGTCCACGGCAGCATGAGGTTCCTCTCGGTCCGGCGACCCCTCTGGTCCCCCGATCGTAACCGCTTGGGGTGCTCGCGCCGCCACAGGAGGAACAGGACCGAGATCATGAACAGGAACAGGATGCCTGCCAGGACGTAATCGAAGTTCATGCCCGGGATTGTGTCAAGCGCGTGTTACGCGATCATTTCCGCGCGAGCGGCCGGGCCAGCCCGGGAGCGGCCGGGGCCGGGACGGCGGGCGCCGGGCGCGGGGCCGGCGCCTTGCGGGCGGGTCCCTGCGCCGCGAGCCAGCGCTCGACGCTGGCGACGTAGTTGGGGACCAGCTCGGCCTGCGCCCGGTAGGTGCGCACGAGCGCGGCGGCCGCCTCGGGGGCGTGCCCGCGCAGCCGCAGGACGGCGTAGGCGAGCATCGCCGAGCGGCGCTTGCCCCAGTGGCAGTGGATGAGCACCCGTGCCTGCGGGTCCTCGGCGAGGGCGTGGGCGGCGAAGGCGGCCGCCTCGGCCCACAGCCCGGGCCGCTGGCGCTGGCCCAGGTCCCACATCGGGGCGTGCACGACCCGGCCGGGGAACGCGGCCCGCTCGGCGGTCAGGTCGCCCGACAGCTTGACCTGCGGGCGCGCCCGGCAGTTGACCACGTGGGTGACGCCCTGGCCGGCCAGCCCGGGGACCGCGCCCCGGGGCGGCATCCCGCTGATCGCGATGCGCTCGGCGCCGACCCAGCTCAAGATCGCCGAGTGCGGGTCGGACATGACCAGGCCGATGCTGCAGCGGCGGAGCCGTGCCCGCCAGCCGTTCCACGACCCCGCGACCTGGGCTCCCATCGCGACTCCCTCTTCCGCTCGCTGCACCGCCTGCGGCTTAGTACGGCCCGGGCCGGGCGCGCTACTCACCGGCCGGGGCCGGCGGCAGCCGTTCGACATGCGTCGATTGCTCTCCCTTTAGGGATAGCCGCGGGTGACGAACCGGTTATTGCCCTTGAGGCGTAGACGGGTAGAACTCTGTTTGAACAAACGCCCTTAACAGGAGGGTCCCGCCGGTTAGCGTGCCAGCGGCAATGCCAGCCGGCGGTGCCAGCGGGGAGGGTCAGCGCGCACTGGCCAGTGCTCAGTGGTCAGGACTGGTCAGTGGGCAGTGGCCGGCGCCCAGTCGGCGTTGGCGCCGCTCAGCACCAGGCAGGGGAAGTCGCCCGGGACCTGGCCCGCCAGCCAGGCGGCGAAGACGGTCGCGGCGGCCGGCTCGACCGCGAGCCGGAACTCCTCCCACAGCCGCCCCTGGGCGGCGAGGATCGCGTCGTCGCTCACCATCGCCAGGCCCACCAGCCCGGACTGGCAGGCGGCGAAGGCCAGCCGCCCGGCCCGGCTGGCCCCGAGGGCCGAGGCCGCGACCGACTGGCCGTCGGGGGGCGCGTCAACCGGGCGCCCCGCCCGCACGGCCGCGTGCAGGGCGGCGCAGCCCTCGGGCTCCACGCCGACGACGGTGCGCCGCGCGCTCGCGCCGCGGCCGCCCGCGCCGCCTTCGCCGGCCTCGCGGACGGCGGCGGTGACCCCGGCCAGGAGCCCGCCGCCGCCGACCGGGACGGCGATCGCGTCGCACTCCGGCATGTCGGCCAGGACCTCCAGGCCGAGCGTGGACTGGCCCTCGACCACGGCCGGGTCGTCGTAGGCGTGCACGTAGAAGATGCCATCGCGGGTGGCGAGGTGGCGGGCCTCGGTCTCGGCGTCGGCGTAGCTGCGCCCGACCCGGACGACCTCGGCCCCGGTGGCGGCGATGCGGCGGGCCTTGACCTCCGGCACCGGGCCGGGCACGAAGACGGTCGCGCCCACCCCCAGCAGGCGGGCGGCGGTGGCCACGCCGAGGCCGTGGTTGCCGCCGGACGCGGTCACCACGTGGTTGACCACTCCCCTGGCCTCGCGCCGCGACAGCAGCGCGTTGAGCGCCCCGCGAGCCTTGAACGACCCGGTCACCTGGAGCATCTCCAGCTTGAAGGCGACCGGGCGGCCGGCGACGGTGGCGCGCAGGACGGGCGTGCGGCGGACGTAGGGGCCGATCCGCTCGGCGGCGGCGCGGGGGCTGGGCGGCGAGGGCTGGGCGCGCCCCTGGTCGGTGATCACCGCAGGTGCCGCAGCAGGGCGTCGGTGACCGGGCCGGGCGCCTCGACGTGGGCGAAGTGAGCGGCCCCGCGCACGACGGTGAGCCGCGACCCGGCGATCCCGCGGGCAGTGGTCGCGGCCATGGACGGCGGCGCCGCCACGTCCTCGGTGCCCGCGACGACCAGGGTCGGCGCGGTGACCGCGCCCAGTAGGGGCCGCAGGTCCAGGCCGGCGATGGCGGCGCCGCAGCCGGCGTAGCCGTTGTCGGCCGTCGCGGCCAGGACGCCGGTGACCCCGGCGACCTCGCGGGGGTGGCGGGCGATGTACGACGGGGTGAACCAGCGCGGGACCACCGTGTCGGCGATGGCGGCGGTCCCGCGCTCGCGGACGAGGGCGATGCGCATCCGCCAGGCGTCGGCCGACGGCAGGGGGACGAGCGCGGCGCACACGACCGCGAGGGAGGTGACGCGCTCGGGCGCGTTGGCCGCGAGCCACAGGCCGATCATGCCGCCGAGGGAGACCCCGGCGTAGGCGGCCCGCTCGATGCCGCGCGCGCTGAGCAGGCCGAGGACGTCCGCCCCGAGCTCGGCGATCGAGTACGGCCCGGCCGGGGCCGGGGACTGCGCCCCGGCCGGGCCGTGCCCGCGGTGCTCGAAGCGGATGACCCGGAAGTGCCGGGACAGCACCGGGACCTGCTGGTCCCAGGTGCTGGCGCTGGTGCCGATCGGGCCGCCGAGCACGAGCACCGGGGCGTCCTCGGGACCGTCGACGGTGACGGCGAGCTTCACGTCTGCCATGGGTCAGACGTTACCGGAGCGCCCCGGTTTGCCTTACTGCTGCCTCCCGGGGCCTGCCCGATAGAAAGGCGAGGATATCGGCCCTGCCTCCCGGGGGACGACCCCCGTACCCCCCGGGGCCTGCCCGATAGAAAAGCGAGGATATCGGGCAGGCAGCCAGCAGCGTTCGCTCCGTGGCGTGGACCTCACATGTCGAAGAAGACCGTCTCGGCCGGGCCCTGCATGCGGATGTCGAACCGCAGCTGGCCGTCGCCGGCCGGCTCGGCGATGAGGGTGGCCCGCCGCGGCGCCGGGACCCGCGCCAGGACCGGGTCGGCGGCGTTGGCGGCGGCCTCGTCGGGGAAGTAGATCCGGGTCACGCTGCGGTCGAGCATGCCGCGGGCGAAGACCGACACGTCGATGTGCGGCGCCTCGGCCTGCCCGTCGCCCGCCGGGAGGGCGCCCGGCTTGAGGGTCAGCAGCCGGAACGAGCCGTCGCGCCCGGTCGGCACCCGGCCGAAGCCGCGGAACTGCCGGTCGCCGCCCGGGACCGGGCCGCGGGGGTCGTCGGGGTGCGCGAACCGCCCCTCGGGGTCGGCCTGCCAGGTCTCGATGAGGCCGTCGGGGATGGCGTCGCCCGCCCCGTCGAACAGCCGCCCGAAGATCGTGATCGCGCCGGGGGTCCCCTCCGGGACCACGAACGGCCCGCCCTCCCAGGGCAGCCGCATGGAGAAGTACGGCCCGACGGTCTGCGACGGGGTCAGAAGCTCAGTCATGGGATTGTCCGTGTCCTTCGGGCGGCGGTCAGTGGTCGTGGTCGGCGGGCTCGAACACGCTCGCCTCGCGGCCGCGCAGGACGATGTCGAACCGGTAGGCCAGCGCCCACTCCGGCTGGGTGTCGTCGATGGAGAACTGGGAGACCATCCGCTGGCGGGCCTTCTCGTCGGTGACCGAGTTGTAGATCGGGTCCAGCGCCAGCAGCGGGTCGCCCGGGAAGTACATCTGGGTGACCAGGCGCTGGGTGAAGGCGCGGCCGAAGAGGGAGAAGTGGATGTGGGCCGGGCGCCAGGCGTTGTAGTGGTTGCCCCACGGGTAGGCGCCCGGCGCGATCGTGATGAACCGGTAGCGGCCGCCCTGGTCGGTGATCGCGCGGCCGATGCCGTCGAAGTTCGGGTCGAGCGGGGCGGGGTGGTGCTCGCGGCTGTGCCGGTAGCGCCCGGCCGCGTTGGTCTGCCAGATCTCGATGAGCGTGTCCGGGACGGGCCGGCCGCCGGAGTCGCGCACCTGGCCGAACACGATGATCCGCTGGCCTTGCGGTTCGCCGTCGTGCTGGGCGGTGAGGTCCGCGTCCTGCATGGTGATGAGCTCATCGCCCAGCAGCGGGCCGGTGACCTCGGTCAGCCGGTGCGGCAGGAGGACCAGCGGCTGGGTCGGGTGCCGCAGGCCGGTCGACTTGTACCCGGCGTAGTCCAGCGGCGGGTGGTTGCCGCGGGCGGGCTTGGCGTAGGCCGGCACGATGAGCGCGCCGGGGGCGGCGGGAGTGGCCAGCGCTTGCATGCCCCGGGGGTACGGGGGCCGTCCCCCGGGAGATGACTGCTCGGACACTGTCATGAGGGGATGCTCCTTTGCCTGGCTTACTCGCGGGCCGTGGTGCTGGCCCCGAGCGCGGTCACTGGGCCTTGAACGCCCGCAGGGCGGCCAGTTCCAGCGTGGTGGGCGGGGGGACGACCTCCAGCTGGTCGGCGAACTGGATGTCCCACCCGGTGCGCTCCCGGACGGTCTCGCGCGCGACTCCCTCGAACAGCGCGCTCATCATGAACTCGCAGGCCTGCGGGTGCGGGGTGAGGATCCCGAGGTCGGTGATGATCTTCCGGGGACCTGACCCGCGCAGGCCGAGCTTCTCGCGAGTACCTGGGCCATCACCGTAGCCGACACTCGTGACGAACTCGACCTTTTCGGTAAATGTCCGCCTGGATTGGCGGACGACGACGATGACCTCCCGGCAGGAGGCCGCGATCTCGGGGGCGCCGCCCGCGCCGGGCAGGCGGACCTTCGGGTGGTCGTAGTCCCCGCCCACGACCGTGGTGTTGATGTTGCCGAACTTGTCGACCTGGGCCGCGCCGAGGAAGCCGACGTCGATCCGGCCGGGCTGGAGCCAGTAGTTGAAGATCTCCGGGACCGAGATGACGGCGTCGGCGGTCTCGGCGAGGATGCCGTCGCCGATCGACAGCGGCAGCCGGCCGGGCTTGGAGCCGATGGTGCCCGACTCGTAGATGAGGACCAGGCCGGGCGCGTGGGTGGCGCGGGCGAGGTTGGCGGCGGCGCTGGGCAGGCCGATGCCGACGAAGCAGGTGGCGCCGTCGGACAGGGCGCGGGCGGCCGCGATGGTCATCATCTCGTCGGAGGCGTACTCGCTCACTTCGCCCCCGCGGTCGCGTAGACGTGCTCGTCCAGCCAGGCCCCGAAGGTCTCCCGCTCGCGGGCGATGGGGTCCCAGGCGACGTAGTAGTCGTTGTCCCGCTCGCTGTAGCCGGCGGCGTAGGACGGGTGGGCGCCGCCGGGGACGTGGGCGACGTAGGTGACGGTCCAGCCGGGCAGCACCACCGCGGTGGGGCGGGGGGTGAGCTCGTCGACGATCTCCTCGACCGTGACGATGGCCCGCCTGGCGGCCAGCACGGCCTCCTTCTGCACCCCGGCCAGGCCCCACAGCTGCACGTTGCCAGCCCGGTCGGCCTGCTGGGCGTGGATGATGGCGACGTCGGGGTTGACGGCGCTGACCGCCATGAGCCGCTCGCCGGTGAACGGGCAGGTGACCGGCCTGATCGTGTCGGTCTGGCCGACCAGGCCGGTGCCGGCGTAGCCGCGCAGGACCGCGAACGGCAGGCCGCTGGCGCCCGCCACGTACCGGTTGGCCATGCCCGCGTGGCTGTGCTCCTCGATCTCCAGCGGCCGCGGCCAGCCATGCTCGACCGCGTCGCGGAACCGGTGGAGGCTGCCGACGCCGGGGTTGCCGCCCCAGGAGAACACCAGCTTGCGGGCGCACCCGGCCCCGATGAGCTGGTCGTAGATGACGTCGGGGGTCATCCGGATGAGCGTGAGGTCCCGCCGCCGCTGCCGGATCACCTCGTGACCGGCCGCGAAGGGGATCAGGTGGGTGAAGCCTTCCATTGCGACGCTGTCGCCGTCGTGGACCGCGTCCGCGACGGCGCGGGCGAGCGAGACGATCTCCGCCATGTCCGCTCCTGTCTTGGTGCTAACTCAACGATACCGCCGAAACGCCGCCTAGAGTACATCTGTTCGCTCTCCGGACGCCATATTGGGGCGCGAAACTAAAAGCGCAGGTGAAACCGTTAATACCGGCAACAATTGAACACGCACAAGAAGGTATTAACTACCTTCCGTAATTAGGCAGCGTAGGCCGTCAGGCGCCGCGGTCCTCGGCCAGGGCGCGCTGTGCCTCGAGGGCCCGCTGAGCGATGGCGAACGCGCGGTTGGCGACCGGGACGCCCGCGTAGAGGCCGACCTGGAGCAGGACCTCCTGGATCTGCTCCTCGCTCAGCCCGTTGCGCACGGCGGCCTTGACGTGCATGGCGAGCTCGTCCTCGTGCTGGAGGGCGGCGAGCACGGTGAGGGTGACGATGCTGCGCTCGGCCCGGGTCAGGCCGGGCCGGGACCAGATCTCGCCCCAGGCATAGCGGGTGATGAAGTCCTGGAACGGGGCGGTGAACCCGGTCGTCCCGGCGGCCGCGCGGTCCACGTGGGCGGCGCCGAGCACCTCCCGGCGGACCCGCGTCCCCTGCTCGCTGCGGTCGGCGTCATCCATGGCGGTTCCCCTCCGGCTACCGCGGCTCGCGGCCGCCCGCGCAAGCCAGTTGCTCCTCGTGGGCGCGCAGCGCCGCCGCGGTGAACCGCGCTGCGGCGCCAACGTAGCCGGCCGGGTCGAGGGCCTCGTCGACCTGCCCGGCGGTAATCCCCGCCTGCCCGACCTCGGGCAGGCCCAGCAGCTCCTCGCGCAGCGGGCGGCCGGCCGCCACCGCTCGGGCGGCCGCCCCCGCCACCAGGTCGTGGGCCGCGGGCCGCCCGAGCGCGCCCGCCAGCAGCCCGGTGACCCGCTCGGCGAGCGGCAGCCCGCCGGTGGCGGCGAGGTTGGCGGCCATCCGGGCGGGGTCGACCCGCAGGTCCCCGAGCAGCTCCGCTCCCCACGCGGCGGCCGACCCGGCCAGCCGCAGGACGGCGGTGAACGGCTCCCACTCGGCGTGCCAGGCGCCCGCCGCGCGCTGGTGCTCGTGCTCGGCGCTGGCCACCAGGGTCGCGAGCAGCCCCGGGACCTGCCGGGCGCAGCCGAGGATGGCGACCGACGCGACCGGGTTGGCCTTATTCGGCATCGCCGACGACCCGCCCCGTCGCGGCCCGCCGGCCCCTCCGCCGCCCTCGCCGCCCTCGCTGGCCTCGCCGACCTCGGACTGGGCGAGCAGGATGACGTCGCGGGCGATCTTGCCCAGCGTCGCGGTGACCCGCGCCAGCGCCATCGCCACGTCGATGACCCGCAGCCGCTCGGTGTGCCACGGCAGCGGCGGCACCGCCAGCCCCAGCTCCTGCCCGAGCAGGGCCGCCACCCGGGGGCCGTCGGCGCCGAGCGAGGCAAGCGTGCCGGCCGCGCCGCCGAACTGGACCGCCAGCCGCCGGGACGCCACCGCCAGCCCGGCCGCGCCGGAGTCCAGCCCATCCAGCCAGCCGGCGGCCACCAGGCCGAACGTGACCGGCACCGCCTGCTGGAGCAGGGTCCGGCCGATCATCAGCGTGCCGGCGTGCTCGCGCGCGAGCCGGGCGGCCGCCTCGGCGGCCGCCGCCACGTCGCGGGCCGCCGCTTCCAGCGACGACCGGGCCAGCAGCATGGCGGCCGTGTCCATGATGTCCTGGCTGGTCGCGCCCTGGTGCACGGCCGGGGCGGCGAAGTCGGGCACCCGGCGGGCCAGCACCCGGGCCAGGCCCGGGACGGGGTTGCCGGTCAGCGCGGACGCGCGGGCGACCTCGGCCACCTCGGCGGCGGAGAAGCCGTTCACGGTCGCCGCCTCGGTCACCGCCGCCCCGGACCCGGCCGGGGCGCGCCCGGCCCGCTCCAGCGCCCGGGCCAGCCCGGCCTCGGCTTGCAGCAGCGCCTGGAACCAGGCCGCGTCCCCGGTCGCCGCCGTGCCATGATCGAAAACTCCGGCGAATAGCCCGGTTACCGCCAGGGGCGAGGCGGGCCCGTCATCCCCGGCGGGGTAACCCGCCGGCCACGCAGTCTGGTCGGCCATGCCCGGATGTTACCGTCGGACCATGATCGATGCTCCGGCTGGCGGCCCTGAGCTGCCGCAACGTCGCAACCTAGTCACCGAGATCCCCGGGCCGGCGAGCCGCGAGCTGCAGGCCCGCCGCGCGCGGGCGGTCGCGCCGGGCGTGTCGTCGGCCCTGCCGGTCTTCACGGTGGCGGCCGGCGGCGGCGTGCTGCTGGACGCGGACGGGAACTCGCTGATCGACTTCGGCTCCGGCATCGCGGTCACCAGCGTGGGCAACGCGGCCGCCCGGGTCAGCGCCCGGGTCGCCGAGCAGGCGGCGCGGTTCACCCACACCTGCTTCATGATCACGCCGTACGAGGGCTACGTCGAGGTGTGCGAGGCGCTCAACGCCAGGACCCCGGGCGAGCACGAGAAGCGGTCGGCGCTGTTCAACTCGGGCGCTGAGGCAGTCGAGAACGCGGTCAAGATCGCCCGGCACGCGACCGGGCGACAGGCGGTGGTCGCGTTCGACCACGCCTACCACGGCCGGACCAACCTGACGATGGCCCTGACGGCCAAGAACATGCCCTACAAGCACGGCTTCGGCCCGTTCGCGGGCGAGGTCTACCGGATGCCGATGGCCTACCCGCTGCGCTGGCCGGACGGCCCCGAGGCCTGCCGGGCCGAGGCGCTGGACCTCGTCAAGACCCAGATCCACGCGCAGGTCGGGGAGGGCAACGTCGCCGCGGTCATCATCGAGCCGATCCAGGGGGAGGGCGGCTTCGTCGTCCCGCCCGACGGCTTCTTGCCGGGGCTGGCCGACTTCTGCCGCGAGCATGGCATCGTCTTCATCGCCGACGAGGTCCAGTCGGGCTTTTGCCGGACCGGCGACTGGTTCGCCTGCGACCACGAGGGCGTCGTTCCCGACCTGGTCACGACGGCCAAGGGGATCGCCGGCGGGCTGCCGCTGGGCGCGGTGACCGGCCGGGCCGACCTCATGGACGCGGTGCACCCCGGCGGCCTCGGCGGCACCTTCGGCGGCAACCCGGTCGCCTGCGCGGCGGCCCTCGGCGCGATCGAGACGATGGAGGCGCAGGACCTGGCGGGCAAGGCCCGCCGCATCGGGGAGGTCATGCTCCCCCGGCTGCGCAAGCTGGCCGCCAGCCACCCGCTCATCGCCGACGTGCGCGGCCGGGGCGCGATGATCGCCATCGAGCTCACCCGGCCCGGGACCCTGGAGCCGGACGCCGCCGCCACCGCCGCGGTCGCCCGCGCCTGCCACCAGCAGGGGCTGGTCGTCTTGACCTGCGGCACGTTCGGCAACGTGCTCCGCTTCCTGCCCCCGCTGGTCATCGGGGAGGACCTGCTGGACGAGGGCCTGGGCATCCTGGAGGACGCCTTCGCCGCCCTTTAGGCCATTCGCCGCCCTTTGCGGCAAATCGCCCTTGAGGGCCGGCTTCGCCTCGTCAGGGATCCGGGCGCCTCGCTAGCCGCGGCCGCCCGGCCCGGACGGCCGGCCGCGCCTGGAGCGCTGCGCGCTTCTTGCTGTTATCAGTCACGTGTCCTCGTGACCCGCGCTGGGGCTACCGCGGGCCGTGAGCGAGCCCGGCGCCCCGCCCCCGACCATCCGCGGGCCGCCGCTCCCGGCCATGGTGGCGGCCCTGCTCGCCTCCGGCCGGCGGCAGCACGTCCACGGCCAGATTCCTGGCCGCTAGCACTGGCCCGTCAACTGGTGTTACCGGCAGGCAGCTCACGGATCGCGCGGATCGCGCGGGCGGCCTACGGGCGGGCGGGAGGGCTCGGGAGGTTCAGGGCCGGGGGGGCGGGCGCGCTCGGGGGGCTGGGCGGGCTCGGCGGGCTGGGCAGGCTGACGGGGTTCGCCGCCTGGTTGGATGTCCCGGCGGCGGACTCCGACAAGGACAGGTCGCCGCCGCCGGTGTCCACGGTGATGATGCTGGCGGGGGCCGCTGAGTTCGGGACCGAGTTGCTGATATCGCCCCCCTCGCTGCTGGTGGTCACCTCGTAGGCGCCACCGGGCGGGAGCACGAGCGCGACGTCGCCGCCCGCGCTGGTCACGTGCAGGTCGTGCGGGGCCCGGGCGAACGTCAGGGCGATATCGCCGCCGCCGCTGTCCACGGTGACGTCGGTGGCGGCCGTGCCGATCCCGCCGAGGTCACCGCCGGCGGTCTCGATCGATACGCTCTCGCCGCTGAGGCTATTGGCGGTCGCGTCGCCGCCGGCGGTCTTCGCCACGAGGTTGCCGGACAGGCCGTAGACACCGAGGTCGCCGCCCTCGGTGGAGAGCTGGGCCGGGCCGCTGCCGCCGGTGACCTGCAGGTCACCCCCGTCGCTGTCCAGGTGCAGCCCGATGCCGGCGGGGACGGCGGCGGCCGCGTTGAGCGTGCAGTTCCCGCCGCTCCACAAGGGGCAGTCGATGCTGAGGTTGCCCCCGTGCTGGTGCAGGGTGGGGCGCTCCAGCCGGTAGTTCATGGTGCCGGTCACCGGCACCGCCGCCACGCCGGCGGTGGCCGCGGTGGCGCGGATCGTGGCGTTGCCGCCGCCGAGGCTCATCGACAGCGTGCCGCCGGAGACCGGGACGGAGAAGCGCACCGGGTAGCTGCCGGAACCGATGTCGGACACGAGCCCGAACGCGTTCACCACGATGAGCGCCAGCGCGACGGGTACGCCGAGGACGAGGGCCGCTTGCTGGCCGGGGGTCAGCCGCGGCCGCCTGGACGGCCCGGCCTGCGGTGCGCCGGCCTGCGAGGCACTGGCCTGATAGGCACTGGTCATGAGGGGGCTCCATTGAGGTAGCGCAGGACGGCGAGCACGCGCCGGTGGTCAGTGTCGGCCGGGGTCAGGCCGAGCTTGGCGAAGATGTTGTTGATGTGCTTCTCGACCGCCCCGCCGCCGACGACCAGTGCCTGGGCAATCGCGGAGTTGGAGCGGCCCTCGGCCATGAGGGACAGGACCTCCCGCTCGCGCGGGGTGAGCTCGCCCAGCGGGGTGCGGCTGCGGGCCAGGAGCTGGGCGACGACCTCGGGGTCGAGGGCGCTGCCGCCAGCCGCGACCCGGCGCAGCGCGTCGAGGAACTCGGCCACGTCCGCGACCCGGTCCTTGAGCAGGTAGCCGACGCCGTGCGGGCGGCCGGCGATGAGCTCGGTCGCGTAGCGTTCCTCCACCCACTGCGACAGCACCAGCACCCCGACCGCGGGCCAGCGGTCGCGGACGACGAGCGCCGCCCGCAGCCCCTCGTCGGTGAAGGTCGGCGGCATCCGCACGTCCACCACGCACGCGTCCGGCTGGGTGTCGGCCACCGCCCGCAGCAGCCCCTCGCCATCGCCGACGGCGGCGACGACCTCCAGGCCCGCGTCGGCCAGCAGCCGGGTGATCCCCTCGCGCAGCAGCACGGAGTCCTCGGCGATCGCAATGCGCATCCCCGCGGTCCCGGGTCCGGGTCCGTCCATGGCCGGCTCCCCCACCGCTAGTTCCCGCACGGCAGGACCGCCGCGATGATCGTCGGGCCGCCGGGCGGGGACTCCACCGTGAAGCGGCCGTCCACCCCGGCGACCCGGTCGGCCAGGCCGCGCAGGCCCGCGCCGTCGGCGTTGGCCCCGCCGACGCCGTCGTCGCTGACCATGACGTTGAGGGTGCCGGGGAAGCCGTACCCCTCGACCACGACCCGGGCGCTGGTGGCGCGCGAGTGCTTGGCGATGTTCGTCAGCGCCTCGGAGATCAGGAAGTAGGCGACCGCCTCGACCGCGGGCCGGGGCCGCACCGGGACCTCGACCCGCACGTCGACCGGGACCGGGCAGCGGGCGGCCAGGCCCGACAGGGCGGCGTCCAGGCCGCGGTCGGTCAGCACCGGCGGGTGGACCCCCCGCACCAGGTCGCGCAGCTCGGTCAGCGCGGCCTTGGCCTCGACGTGCGCCCGGTCGACGAGCTCGGCGGCGGCCTCCACGTCGTCGGAGAACTTCGCCTTGGCCCGGCCCAGCTCCATCGCCAAGGCCACCAGCCGCTGCTGGGCCCCGTCGTGCAGGTCCCGCTCGATGCGCGTGCGCTCGGCCTCGGCGGCGTCCACGACCCGGTCGCGGGTCTCCTCCAGCTGGGCCACCCGGGCGGCCAGGTTCCGCGGCTTGCCCAGCAGCGCCTGCGCGATGGCGCTGTCGGCCCGGGTGGCCCCCCGGGTGACCTGCGGCGCCGCCAGCAGGCAGAGGGCGCCCAGGAAGGCGGCGATGGCCACCCCCGGGCCGTGGATGAGGATGGTGCCGATGTGGGCGCCGCCGCCGGGCAGGCGCCCCCCGTAGGCCGGCAGCGCGATCAGGACCACCGCGAACGGCCACAGGCCGTAGGACAGCAGGAACCACAGCAGGGCCAGGGCCGGGTGGAACACCGCGTAGCCCACCTCCCGCCACGTCGCCGCCTCGCGGAAGGCCCGCCAGCGGGGCACCACCAGCCACCGGAACCCGGCCCGGTCGCCTGGTTCCCAGGCCGGGATCCGGGCACCGAGGAAGAAGCTGCACCGGGCCCGCTCGAAGGCGGCGTACCAGCCCGCCGTGCGCAGCGCCAGCCCCAGGATCGGCGCCCCCGCGAAGGCGAGCGGCAAGGTGGCAACGCCAACCGAGAGCAGCCCCGCCATGAGGACGAACACCGCGAGGCCGACGACCAGCCCGACGACGGTGTGGATGAGGGCGAGCCAGGTGCGGGCCGACACCACGTCACGGATGAGGAACATGCCCCTGACGCTATGGCACGACGCCGCCGAAGGGGATGGCATGCTCCCCCCTCTTCGGGGTGAGGCAAACCCCACCATGAACGGGGCTGCGCGCACCATGGGAAGCGGCCCCGCCGAACCGCAGGCTGCTCTCATGAATCCGAATGCGAGGCCTCTTGTTGAGCGGGTGGCGGGCTGGTCGGCCCGGCACCGGATTATCGCCGTCGCCGGCTGGCTCGTGTTCGTGGTGGCGGCCTTCGCCCTCGGCCAGCACCTGGGGACCGGCACCGTGCAGGGCTACGACCCCGGGCAGGCGGGCCAGGCCGAGCGGATCCTGGACCGGCCGGGCGTCCAGCAGCCGCCCGCCGAGAGCGTCCTCGTCGCGGCCCGCGGCCACGGCCAGGCCTACGCCCGCGACCCGGAGCTGCGGCAGGCGGTCGCGCAGGTCGTGGCCGGGCTGCAGGCGCTGCCCCGGGTGGCCGGCGATATCCGCTCGCCGCGGAACAGCCCGGGGCTGGCCAGCGGGAACTCGGCCCTGGTGACGTTCACGGTGGTCTCCCCCGGGGGCGCCGGGGGCGGGGACGGCGGGGTCAGCGAGGTCGCCCCCGCGCTCCGGGCGGTGGCCGCGGTCCAGGCCCGGCACCCCGGGCTGACGGTCGCCGAGGCGACGCCAGCTTGCAGCGCGCGATCGGCGACGTGACCGGCCAGGACTTCCGCTCGGCGGAGCTGACCTCGCTGCCGGTCACGCTGGCCCTGCTGGTGCTGGTCTTCGGGGCGCTGATCGCGGCCGGCATCCCGCTGCTGCTGGCCGGGACGGCGGTGGCCTCCGCGATCTCGCTGCTGGCGATCCCGGGCCGGTGGCTGCCGATCGGCTCCACGACCTCCTCGATCGTGCTGCTGGTGGGCATGGCGGTCGGCATTGACTACTCGCTGTTCTACCTGCGCCGGGTCCGTGAGGAGCGAACCGCCGGCCGCGATGCCCGCGAGGCGCTGGCGATCGCCGCCCGGACCTCGGGCCGGGCGATCGTGGTTTCCGGGCTGACGGTCATGATCTCCCTGGCCGGGCTGTTCCTGACCGGGTTCAGCACGTTCACCGGGGTCGCGATCGGCACGATGGTGGTCGTCGGGGTCGCGGTCCTCGGCTCGCTGACGTTCCTGCCGGGGCTGCTGTCGCTGCTCGGCCCGGCCACCGACAAGTTCCGCGTCCCGTTCCTGGGCAGGCGGCAGGCGGCGGCCGGGGAGTCGCGGCTGTGGCGCGCGGTCGTGACCCGGGTGGCCCGGCGGCCGCTCGCCTGGGGCGGCGTCACCCTGATCGCCCTGCTGGCGCTGGCCTCGCCGCTGCGCACCCTGCACCTGCAAGACCCGGGCGTGCACGACCTGCCCGCCAGCGTGCCCGTGATCGCCACCATGCTGGCGATCGACCAGGCGTTCCCCGGCGGCCCGGCCCCCTCGCAGGTCGTCGTGACCGGCTCGGGAGTGGACGGCCCGCAGGTCGCGAAGGCCATCACCGCGCTGCACGGCGAGGTCGCGGCGACCCACGGGGCCATCCGGGAGCCGATCACGGCCGCGGCGTACGGCCCGGCCGGGCCGGGCCAGGTGCTCGTCATCTCCGTCCCGCTGGCCGGGGACGGCACCAACGGGACCTCGTTCGCCGCGCTGGACACCCTGCGCTCCCGCGTCCTGCCCGCGACGCTGGGGACGGCGCCGGGCATCACCTACGCCGTCGGCGGGCTGACCGCCAGCACTCACGACGTCGATGCCCAGCTCGGGCGGACCGCGCCGCTGGTCTTCGCGTTCGTGCTCGGGCTGGCCCTCGTCCTGCTGGGGTGGACGTTCCGCTCCCTGTGGATCCCGGTGCTGTCGATCGGCCTGAACCTGGTCTCGGTCGGGGCCGCCTACGGGCTGATGACCTGGATCTTCCAGGGCGGGCACCTGTCGGGCGCGCTCGGCTTCACTCCCTATGGGGGGATCACCCCGTGGATGCCGCTGTTCATGTTCGTCTTGCTGTTCGGCCTGAGCATGGACTACCACGTGTTCATCCTCAGCCGGATCCGCGAGTGGCGAGAGCGCGGGGCATCCTCGCGCGAGGCCGTGACCAGGGGAATCGCGAGCAGCGCGGGCGTCGTGACCAGCGCCGCGGCGATCATGGTCGCGGTGTTCTCGATCTTCGCGACGCTGGCGGTCATCGAGTTCAAGCTGATCACGGCCCCCGCGCCCGCCATGCCCGGCGTCACAGAGGACACGATTGGATACCTACAGTCACCACAGGTCGTAGCGGGCAGTCTTCGTCGCGAGGATATTGCACAATAGGCGCGTGACCGCGAGCGCCGAGGCTAACGCTCCAGTGGTACCGCCCTGGAAGGGAGCGGTACCACCGGAGTTGTCCATTGATGGCCTGACGGTCCGGTTCGGGCAGCTCACCGCCCTGGACGCCGTGAGCCTGAAGGTCCGGCCGGGCGAGATCGTGGCCCTCGCCGGGGAGAACGGCGCGGGCAAGACGACCCTCATCCGGTCCGTTGGCGGCGACCTGACGCCCACCGCCGGGGCGATCCGGGTGGGCGGGCGGGTGGTCGCGCCGGACCCGGTCGCGGCGGCGAAGCTGGGCATCCGCATCGTCTGGCAAGACCTCGCCCTGGCCGACAACCTCGACGTGGCCTCGAACGTGATGCTCGGCAACGAGCGCTGGCGGCACCTGCTTTCTGACGTGTGGATGCACAAGGACGCCCGCGCCCTGTTCCGGCAGCTGAGCATCCCGCTGCAGGACACCACCCGCTCGGTCCGGTTGCTGTCGGGCGGGCAGCGGCAGATGGTGGCGGTCGCCCGGGCGATGGCCCACAAGCCGCGGCTGCTGATGCTCGACGAGCCCACCGCGTCCCTCGGCGTGCGCGAGTCGGCCCTGGTCGAGCAGCTCATCACGCGGCTGCGGGACCAGGGCACCACCGTCGTGCTGTCGTGCCATGACATCCCGCAGATGTTCCGGCTGGCGGACCGCATCGTCGTGCTCCGGCACGGGAAGCTGATCAGGGAGGTCTCGCCGTCGGAGGTGCACCCCGACGACGTGGTGGCGCTGGTGTCGGGGCAGAAGATCGACTCCTCCGCCCGCCGCCAGCTGACCCGGCTGCACCGGCTGGCCGGGCGCCTGACCTCCTCCGACCCGTCGTCCAGCCTGTCTCTCATCTTGTCGGCGCTGGGGGCGGCCCTCGGCAGCGAGCGATTGTGCATTCACCTGCCCGAAGCCGGCGACGCGGCCACTCCCGGGGGCCTGGGGACGCTGGCCTGCGCGGCGTCGTTCGGGGTGCCGGAGACGCTGCTGTCGGCCTGGTCACAGCTGCCGGTGGGGGCCGGGGGCGGCCCGGTGGGGCTGGCCGCCGCGAACGGGCGCCCGGTCATCGAGGACAACATCCGGGCCGCTCCCGGCTCGTGGGCGCAGTTCGGGGACCTGGCCCGGGCCGCACGGGTCGCCAGCTCCTGGTCGGTGCCGGTACTCGGGCCGGGCGGGCTGCTCGGCGTGATCACCGTGTTCCGGTCGATCACCGGCAAGCCCCAGCGCGACGACCTGGACCTGGCCACCTTGTACGCGGGCTACGCGGCCAGCGCGATCGAGCGGGACCGGCTGCTGGAGCAGGTCACCGCGCGCAACCGGGTGCTGGAGACGATCCGCGAGGTGCTGCAGTCCCTCGCCTCGGCCGTCCCGGTGTCAGACGGCCTCATGACCGCGCTCGGCGCCCTGCGCCACGGCCTGGAGGCGGACGAGGTAGCGCTCGTCACCCGGGCCGGGGGGGCCAGCGTGCCCCGGGCCTACTCGGCCGCGGCGCGGCCGCCGGCGGCCATCTCGAACGGGGTCCGCCCGGCCGCCCCGGGCGCCGCCAGCCCGGGGCCAGCGGCCTCCGGGGCGGTGATCTCCGGTGACAGCGCCCCTCGGAGCACCATCTCCGGGAGCACCGCCTCCGGGAGCACCATCTCCGGGAGCACCATCTCCGGGAGCACCATCTCCGGCCGACCGGGCGGCCTCCCGGCGGGCACGCTCGTGGCGGCCGAGTCGGTCCTGGCCCGCGCCGGGCACGACGGGGTGGCGCTGCCGGGGATGGCGGCCGGGGCGGGCAGCGTGCTGTCGGTCACGTTCACCGCCCCGCAGGGCCGGACGGTGCTGCTGGCCTGCTGGCACGCCGACGGTGAGGCCGGCCCGCCGCGGCCGGGCGACAGCGCGATGGCGCTGGTGGAGGACGCGGCCCACAGCATCCGGCTCGCCCTGGAGCGGGAGAGCGCGACCGCCGCCCACCAGGAGGCGATGGCCCTGCGCCAGTCGCAGGAGATGCAGCACGCGTTCCTGCGGCGGCTGAGCCATGAGCTGCGCACGCCGCTGACGGCGATCACCGGGTTCGCCTCCAGCCTGCTGCAGAAGGACGTGACGTGGGACGCCGAGTCCCAGCACCGGTTCCTGTCGCGGATCTCGGCCGAGTCGTCGCGGCTCGGGCGGCTGGTCAACGACCTGCTGGACTTCTCCGCGATCGAGTCGGGGATCTTCCGGCTGCAGGGCGACTGGTGCGACCTGCCGCTGGTCATCGACGCGGCGGTGGCGCTGCTACCGCCGGCCAGCGTCCCGTTCGTCACGGTGGCGACGGCGCTGGGGCTGCCGCAGGTGTGGGCGGATCACGACCGGCTGGAGCAGGTGTTCGTGAACCTCCTCGGCAACGCGCTCGGGCACAACCCGCCCGGGACCCGGGTGACGGTCACGGCCGAGGCCACGGTCGTGCGGCGGGGGCAGCCGGGGACGGTGACGGTCCGGGTCGCCGACGACGGCGAGGGCATGCCGCCTGAGCTCATGCACGCCCCCGTGGCGGCCACCGCCGCCCGGCGCCCGCACCGCCGGGGCGACTCGGGGGCAGGCCTCGGGCTGTCGATCGCCAAGGGAATCGTGGCCGCCCACGGTGGCACGATGGACCTGGAGCAGCCCGCGCGGGGGACGAGCTTCCTGATCACGCTGCCGGTGGAGCGGCCCGGGCCGCCGCCGGACCCCGCGCGGCCCGCGGGCACGCCCCGGCCGGCGCAGGCGCCGCCCCCGGCCGGGACGGTGCCGCCCACCGGGAGCGGACCGCCCCCGCAAGCGGGGCCAGACAGGGCGGACCAGCCGCCGCGAGCAGCTCAGCCGCAGCTGTCAGGGCTGCGCGGTAAGGAGACGCCACGGCGATGACCAGTCCGGTTGTGCCCACGAAGGTGCTCATCGTCGAGGACGACCCGAACATCGTGGACCTGGTGCGCTCGAACCTCGCCGTGCGGGGGTTCGACACGGTGCTGTCGATCGACGGAAGCAAGGTCTTGACCATGCTCGACACCGAGCAGCCGGACATCGTGCTGCTCGACCTGATGCTGCCGGAGGCCGACGGGTTCGAGCTGTGCCGCCGGATCCGCGAGCGCTCCCCGGTCGCCATCATCGTCGTGTCCGCCCGCGGCGGCGAGCGCGACAAGGTCACCGCCCTGAACATGGGGGCCGACGACTACATGACCAAGCCGTTCGGCATCGAGGAGCTGCTCGCGCGGATCCTGGCGACGCTGCGCCGGACCCGGCCCGCCGTGCCCGCCCCGGCCGAGGTGGCGCCGACCGTCATCACCATCGGCGACGTCCAGGTGGACCTGGCCAGCCAGCAGGTGTGGCTGTCGGGGACCGAGGTGCACCTCACCCCGACCGAGTTCGCGCTGCTGCGCGAGCTCGCCCTCAACCGGGGCAAGCTACTGTCGCGCACGCACCTGCTGCGGCGGGTATGGGGGCACGGCTACGAGACGGAGACCGAGTACGTCCGGGTCTACATCCGGCGGCTGCGGGCGAAGCTCGAGCCGCCCGGCAGCGCGCCGCTCATCCTTACCCAGCCGCGGGCCGGCTATCGCATTCCGGCCGAGTGAATCGCGATTTCCGCCCGCGTGCCCCTCGCTTATATTGGTGCAATCAAGATAGCATTACAGAACGGGCACGGTCTTGGCCGTTCTATGCACTCCCGGGTGCTCCGCGACTTACAGGGGGTCAACCGCTCGCCCGCCACCAGCGCTCCGCGAGCACGGACGACCGCTCAAGAGTGCGGCGTGTCGTTGACTCTCGGTGACGTGGGATGGTATCTTGTCCACGAAGCGTAGTTAAATCGTTGCAAGCGGCATGCGTTCACGCTTTTTTAACGGTTTTACGCACATGTTAACGGGCACGTTTCCACACACCGATTTACGCTTCTCGCAAAACTAACTGGTTAGATCTGACCAGCATGTACTAAATACCTCTCACGGCCGGCGCCGTAGCCGACCGCGAAGATTAAGCGAGGTACATTCGTGTCTTCCATTAAGAAGGTAGGCGTGGTAGCAGCGGGCGTCAGCGCCGCACTGCTGATCGCGGCCTGCAGCTCCAGCGGCAGCAGCTCGAGCTCCAGCTCCAGCTCGGCCCCGGCCGGCGGGGCGACGTCAAGCTCCAGCAGCTCAGCCAGCGCGCCGTCGATCTCCGTCTCCGACCTGAACAACTCCTTCTCGGCCCTCCAGCAGCTCTCGTCGCTGGCATCATCGGGCAAGGGCAGCGTCGCGGTGATCCTGCCCGACACCACGTCCTCGACCCGGTACGTCGAGTTCGACGCGCCCTACCTCAAGGCCGCGTTCGCGGCCGCGGGGCTGTCCTCGTCGGACCTGATCGTGCAGAACGCCCTCGGCAGCGACGCTACGCAGTTCAGCGACGCGCAGTCCGACATCACCAAGGGCGCGACGGTCCTGATCGTGGACCCGCTGGACTCCGGTACCGGCGCGCACATCGAGTCGTACGCCAAGTCGCAGGGCGTCGCGGTCATCGACTACGACCGGCTCACCCTGGGCGGTACCCGGAGCTACTACGTCAGCTTCGACAACGTCCAGGTCGGTAAGGTCATGGCCCAGGGCCTGGTGTCCTGCGTGAAGGACTGGGGCGTCAAGGACCCCAACGTCATCTTCATGAAGGGCGCGTCGACCGACAACAACGCGACCCTGTTCGCGCAGGGCTCGCAGCAGGTGCTGCAGCCGCTGTTCTCCTCGACCTGGAAGGAAGTCAGCCAGCCGGCCGGGACCTGGGACCCGCCGACCGCGCTGAGTGAGTTCCAGCAGCAGTACACCGCCCACAAGAACATCAACGCCGCCCTCATCCCGAACGACGAGAACGGCGCGCCGATCATCCACTACCTGCAGACCCAGGGCATCAAGCCCAAGACGTTCCCGACCACGGGCCAGGACGCCACGCTTACGGGCCTGCAGAACGTGCTCGCCGGCTACCAGTGCGGCACCGTGTACAAGCCGATCTACCTGGAGGCGGGCGCCACCGCCGCCCTGGCGATGTACGTCCGGGCCGGCCAGACCCCGCCGTCCTCGCTGGTGAACGGCAGCACCCAGGACAGCACCGCGCACACCAGCGTGCCGTCCATCCTCCTGTCGCCGGAGTGGGTCACGTCGGCCAACATCAACTCCACGATCATCGCGGACAAGTTCGTGCCGGCCGCCCAGCTCTGCAAGGGCTACACCGCCGCGTGCTCGGCCGCCGGGATCGCTGGGTAGCTGATGGTCGCGGATAACAACGCACCCGCGCAGGCGCAGCAGACTCTGCTGCGCCTGCGCGGCGTTGGCAAGGCATTCGGTCCCGTCCACGCGCTCAGCGGCATCGACCTCGACGTTCCCGAAGGCCAGGTCACTGCCCTGGTCGGCGATAACGGCGCGGGTAAGTCGACGCTGATCAAGACGGTCGCGGGCATCTGGGAGCCGACCGAGGGCGAGATCACCTGGCGCGGGAAGCCGGTCCACTTCCGGTCGCCCAAGGACGCCACCGACGTCGGCATCGCCACCGTCTACCAGGACCTGGCGCTCGCCGACAACCTCGACATCGTGCAGAACATGCTGCTGGGCCACGAGGCCCTGAAGTTCGGCATGCTTGATGAGATCTCCATGGAGAAGACGGCCAGGAAGACGCTGTCGGACATGCGGGTGACCACCGTGCGGAACATCCGCCAGCCGGTCGGCTCGCTGTCGGGCGGCCAGCGGCAGGCGGTCGCGGTCGCCAAGGCCGTGATGCTCGACGCGAAGCTGGTCGTCATGGACGAGCCCACCGCGGCGCTGGGCGTGTCCCAGACCGAGATGGTGCTCAACATCATCAAGAACCTGGCCGAGCGCGGCATCTCGGTGCTGGTGATCTCGCACAACCTGACCGACGTGTTCCAGGTCGCGGACCGGCTCGCTGTCCTGTACCTGGGGCGGCTGGTCTCCAGCGGGCCGATCTCGAACTACGACACGTCATCGGCGGTGCACTGGATGACCACCGGCGTCGCGCCGGGGGCCGCGGAGCACGGGCGCGCCGTGGACACGGGCACGCCCGAGCCTGCCCGGCCGGAAGGTTTCTGACATGGCAAATCTCAAGCAACCGGACGACATCGCGGCGACCAGCCCCGACGCGTCCGTCGACCTGCTGGCGACCTCGGTCGGCGACTATACCCGCATCTGGGGACGCCGTATCCGCAGCGGCGAGAGCGGCGCGCTGCCGGTCATCGTCGGCCTGGTCGCGATCGTCGTGTTCTTCTGGGTCAAGAGCCCGTCGTTCATGACGCCGCGCAACCTGGTCAACCTGATGACCCAGTCGGCGTTCATCATCACGCTCGGCATGGCGGAGATCTTCGTCCTGCTGCTCGGCGACATCGACCTCGCGGCCGGCTACACCGCGGCGTGCGGCGCGGTCGTCGCGCTGTGGATGCTGGCGCTGGGCGACCCGTGGTGGGCCGCGGTCCTCGCGTCCCTGGCCGCCTGCGCGGCCTACGGGGCGCTGCAGGGCATCATCACCGCCCGGCTCGGGCTGCCGTCGTTCGTGGTCACCCTGGCCGGCCAGCTCGGCTTGTCGGGCTTGCTGCTGTTCCTGATCGACCAGACCGGGAGCATCGGCGTCGGCGGCGTGATCAGCCTGCACAACGACGTCATCAACGCGATCGAGGGCAGCCAGCTCAGCGGCTCCGCGACCTGGATCGTGATGATCATCATCGCCGCGCTGGGGGCGGCCGCGATCTTCTTCGGCGACTTCCGGAGGCGATCAGCCGGGCTGGTGGCGCCGCCGCTCTCGATCACCGGGCTGAAGATGATCGCGATCATCGCCGCTTGCCTGATCGTCGCGTTCGTGGCGGACCTCAACCGGGGTCGCCTCGTGGTGATCGAGGGCATGCCCTGGGCGGTGCTGGTGGTGCTCGCCATCCTGGTGCTGTGGACGCTCCTGCTGGGCCGGACTAAGTTCGGCCGGTACGTCTACGCCATCGGCGGCAACGCCGAGGCGGCGCGCCGGGCGGGCGTCAACGTCACGATGATCCGGACGGTGGCGTTCACGCTCTGCAGCCTGACCGCGGGCCTGACCGGCATCATCTACGCGTCGTACCTCGGGTCGATCTCCACCAACGTCAACGGCGGCCAGAACGTGCTGAACGCCGTGGCGGCGGCGGTCATCGGCGGCACGAGCCTGTTCGGCGGGCGCGGCAAGATGCTGCACGCGGTCCTGGGCGGCCTCGTGGTCGGCGTGATCTACAACGGCCTGGAGCTGCTCGGCCTGTCCGCCTCGGCCCAGCTGATGTGGACGGCGCTGGTCCTGCTGGCGGCCGTGGTCGTCGACCGGGTCACCCGAAGGGGCCAGGTCGCCCGCTAGTCCCGCGATAATAGGGATGTGGACAAGACCGGCATGGTGGGACGGCGCGCAGCCTTGCGCGCCGTCCACCAGGCTGTCGGCGGCGGCCTGGCCGAGCTCGTCCCCGACCTGTCCCACGGCAACAGCTGGCTGCTGTTCCTCGACGGGGTACCGCAGAGCCAGGTGGACCTGGATGACCCGCGGTCCCTGGAGTTCGAGTACGTCCAGCGCATCGGGCACGTCATCGACCTCGGGTTCCCGCCCGGGATGCGAATCGGGGCGCTGCACCTTGGCGGGGGCGCGCTCACGCTGCCGCGCTACGTGGCGGTCACCCGGCCCGGCTCCGGCCAGGTCGTCGCGGAGACCGACGTGGCCCTCACCGACCTGGTCCGCCGAGAGCTGCCGCTGCCCGTGACGGGCGGGTCCGGCGGCCGCATCCGGATCCGGGCCGACGACGCCCGGGCGGTGCTGGAGTCCGTGCGGCCCGGCCGCTTTGACATCGTCATCAGCGACGTGTTCGCCGGCGCCCGCACTCCTTTCCACCTGACGACGGCCGAGTGCGCGCGAGCCGCGCACCGGGCGCTGCGCGACGGCGGCATCTACGTCGTCAACGTCGCCGACGGGCCGCCCCTGACGCATGCCCGGGCGCAGGTGGCCACCGTGGCGGCTGAGTTCGCCGAGGTAGCGATGATCGCCGAGCCGGGCGTACTGCGCGGGCGGCGGACCGGCAACCTCGTGCTGGCCGCGAGCGACCACCCCCTGCCGGGTGCCGAGCTGACCCGGCGGACCGCCGCTGACCCGTTCCCGGCCCGGGTCGTAGCGGGGGCCGAGCTCACCCGCTTCGCCGCCGGCGCCGCCCCGGTCACCGACTCCGACGCCCCCGCTGCTGGCACCGCTCCCCCGGACGCCGCTTCCCCTGGGCCGGCCATGTCGTGGACGGCCGGACCGGCGACGGCGGCCGACGCGCGCCGCCCGGCGCCCTAGCACCGGTGCCCGTGGACCAGTCACGGCCCGGGCGGTGGCCGCCGATGCTGTGGATCGGCGGCGGGCAGGGCGCGGGAAAGAGCACCCTGGCCTGGCGCCTGTCCCGGGCCAGGGACCTGCCGCTGCACCGGATCGACTCGTGGGCCTACGATCACGAGGCGCGGCTGCCCGCCGCCGAGGCCCTCGACCAGCAGCTCGCCCGGGGACCGGAGGGGGGCCGCGGACGCCTTCGAGTCCCGCCGCCAGCTCCGGCTGGACCTCGTGCTGGACGACATCGCCGCCCGTGACCTGGGCGAGGTCCCCGCGATCGTGGAGGGCCCGCAGCTCCTGCCGGCCTTCGCCGGCCCGCCGGCGCCGGGCTGGGGCACCTGGCTGCTACCCGGCACCGGCCGCGCCCGCCGGGTGCGCGAGGAGCGGCTGGCCCGCCAGGAGGCACTCGGGGGGCGCCCAGCCGGCGGCCGTTCCCGCGCGCAGCGCCTGCTGCAGCGCGACGCCCTGCTCACCGAGCGCATCCGGGCCGCCGCCGCGCGGCCTGGCCGGCCCGTCATCGAGGTGCCGCCCGCCCCGGACTGGCCCGCCATCGCGGCCGCGGCCGAGTCGGCCCTCGCCCCGGCCCGGCGGTCCGCCCCCCGGCTGGCCCCCGGCCGCGAGCTGCGCCAGCAGCGCCGCCACGAGAGCCGGGCAGCCGGCCGCCAGGTGCGGCTGTGGATGGGCGACGCCGGGCTCACCGCCGCGCCCGCCTACCCGTTCGGGCGCGAGTGCGGGCACGGCGGCTGCCACGCCACCTGGACCGCCGCCCCCGACGCCTACGCGGCCCGAACCGCCGCCGGGCGCCCGCTCATCGCCCCCGACCCGCCCGCTTAACCTGGCCGGGCGCCGCGGGCACTGCCTGGATCTTCCGGGCGTCCCGCTACCCCAGGCACCACTCCCGTTACGGAGGCCGACGGGACTGCTACGGACGGGCAACTGGGCCAATTCGGGTGCCCCGGGAGGCCGCGGTGCGTCTACCCTTGCGGGCATGGACATGCCGCCCTCTGGTTGGTACCCCGATCCGTACGGGGTCCCCGGCCTGCTGCGCTGGTGGGATGGGTCTACCTGGACCCAGCACACCCACGAAGGCAGCGGGCCGGACTCCGGCGACACGTCAGGGCCGGTGACGATGCTCGACGCGATGCGGATCGGGGCGGGCCCGGCCGGGGCGCCGCCCACGACGGTCCAGCCGTCCGTCCCCGCCGGCCCGGCCGGGAGCGCGGCCCACCCTCGGCACGCCGCCCCGCCCCGGCTCCCAGGACCGCCGGGAACCCCGGGGCAGCCCGGGATTACAGGTCAGCACGGGATTACAGGTCAGCACGGGGCCAGCCCGCAGCATGCGGCGGAAGGGCAGGCCGGAGCCGCTGTTGCGCCAGGGGGCATGGCGCAGTTCGGGGCCGGAGTGAATTCCGGGAACACTGGCCAGCCGGGGGCCACGGTGCAATCGTTGCCGGGCGGGCAGCTCAGCACCCCTGCGCCTCCGAGGACTGCTTTGCCTTACGGGGCCGCTGCGCCCCCCGCGGGCACTGGGCAACGTGGAACCTCAGTGCCCCCCAGGACCACCGTGCAGCCGTTGCCGGCCGGGCCGGGCGGGCCGGGCGGGGAGGCGCCGCCGGGCGCCGGGGGGCTGTCGGGCGCCCGGGGGGTGCCAGCAGGCGCGGCCGCGCCAGGGGCGGCAGGCGAGGCGGCCGGGTCAGTGTGGTCATCGTCCTGGCCCGGAGCTGGACCCCGGCCGGGTGAAGGCGCGTCCTGGCCCGGAGCAGGACCCCAGCCCGGTGAGGGGTCGTCATCATGGCCCGGAGCAGGACCCCGGCCCGGTGAGGGGTCGTCATCATGGCCCGGAGCTGGACCCCGGCCCGGTGAGGGCGCGTCCTGGCCGCAGGGCGGGCCGGATCCGCAGGACGCGACCATGCCGCCCCGGCCGGCTGATTTCGGCACCCAGGTGCTGCCAGTCACCGACGCTCCCTGGGGCGATGACTACGACGACCGGGGGAGCCGGTCCGGCTACTACCAGGACCGGCGGCGGCGTCGCCTGCTCCTGGGCGGGCTGCTGGCGGGGGGCACCGCGCTCGCCATCGCGCTGATCGCGCTGGTGGTCAGCAACCTCGGCTCCACGCCGCCGGCCGAGCCCACGGCGGCCCAGTCGCCGTCCCCGCCGGCTGCCACCGCCCCGGCCACCACGCCGGCGGCGCCCTCGCCCACCGCGTCGCCCACGCCCGCGGCGCCGACCGCGTCGGCCGCGGGCACGATCAACGACAGCGTCTCGGGGCTGTCGTTCACGATGCTGTCGCCCCCGTGGAACAACGGCTGCCCGGCCAGCCTGAGCAACCAGCAGACGCTCACCTGGACGGCGGGCGAGCAGGCGACCGCGGGCCAGTACACGAGCAACGGCCAGCCGGCGACCTGGGTCGGCGAGGCGTGCTCGGGGCCGCTGCCGCAGCAGTACGGATACAACGGCGTGGCCCAGCTCCAGCCGATGGCGATGAACCTGGTCAACCAGTTCGACGGCCCCTATTACGGGTCCCTGAACCACCAGCGGACCCAGCTGGCGAGCACCCCGGTCTCGGTCAGCGGGCACCCGGGCTGGGAGATCAAGTACCTGGAGACCTATCCCGACGCCGCCACCATGGGCCTGCCGTTCAACAGCGAGGAGGCCGCCGTCGTGGTCATCGACCAGGGGACCGGCCTGCCGCCGGGGGTCTTCTTCGCGTCGGTGCCGAGCAACCTGGGCGTGTCCTGGGTGGACTCGCTCGTGGGGTCGCTGCAGATGACGGTGACCCAGGCCTCGACGACCCCGCCCCCGACCGCCCCGGCCCCGCCGGCCGACACGACCACGCCGGCTGCCCCGCCCGCTGGCGGCGCCAACCCCTGATGCCGGGCAACTGGCCCAGCCGCGCGTGAATCACTGGGGCTGGCGGGGTAGCCGCTTGCGGGAGATCTACCGGCAGGAATCCGCCCCGGTGGCTACGTGGCCTCGTCCGGCTGACCGGCATCAGGGTGACCGGCGGCCCGGGCCCGCAGCCAGGCGCCGTGGAGCCAGTGCCCGAACAGCTGGCCCGCGAAGACGACCCAGCCGACGCCGACCAGCCAGGACTGGACGATCAAGACGGTGCCCAGGGCCCCGTAGGTGACCGCGTTGCTGACGATGAGCGGCTCGAAGACCAGGATGGAGAAGGCCCGCAGGCCCGCCAGGAAGGCCACCGTGACCACCGCGCCCGGCAGCGCCGCCAGGTAGCTCACCCGGCCGCCGACCAGGAAGTGGAGTCCCCACCAGAAGAAGGCGACGCTGAGCACGACCGCCGCCGTCACCCGGATCGCCGTCTCGGCCGGGGCGTGGCGCGTCACGCTGCCCACCGTGGCCGCCGCGTAAATGTAGGCGACGAAGATGACCAGCCACACGGCCTGCCGCCAGACCTTGTGCCATGGCCCGGCGGGCAGGGCCCAGACCCGCTCGAAGCCGGCCTGCACGCTGCCCGCGAACGTCACCCCGAACACCCCCAGCAGCACCAGGCTGAAGACGCTGGTCGTGCTGAGGACGTGGGCGCGGGCGGAGAAGAGCTGCTCCACCGCGTGGGTGGAGGAGCCGGTCAGGCCCATGCCGTAGATCACCCAGACCGACAGGCCGTGATGGCTGGCGCCGCTCGCGGCGGCGACGACCACGAGCAGCGGGATCACGGTGAGCATGGCCAGGGCGCCGAAGCCCATGGCCCGGCCCATGAGCTCGAACTCCTGGCCGCTGCGATGCAGGTCCCGCAGCCGCAGGTCCCGCCAGAACCGCCCGGCGCCACGCTGGCGGCGCGCCCATCGTTGCCCTGCCACGGGGAAGATTCTCCTACAAGCCACCGTCTCCCGGCGCCGGAGGCTCGCCGTCCGCCGCAACGGCTACGTGGCCGGCGCGGTGAAGCTGATATCCCGGCCCGCCTCGTTCACTGGCCGGGGAGGAGCATCCGGCCGGTCATCGTCACTCACCACGGCCTGCCCCGCCTTCGGGCGCGCGGTGATGGCCATTATCCGCGCAGGCCCGTAACAGCCTACGCGCCCATGAGGGTACGCCAGCTGAATAACAGCCGGCAGCCCCCCGAGGCGCCGCGGCTGCCCGGTGAGTGCCTGGACGGCCTGAGGGCTAGGCCTGGACCGCCTCGGCGGCGAGCTTCTCGATGCGGGGCCAGTCCCCGGCGGCGACCGCGTCGCGGGGGGTGAGCCACGAGCCGCCCACGCAGCCGACGTTGGGCAGCTCGCGGTACAGGGGGGCGCTGGCGGGGGTGATGCCGCCGGTCGGGCAGAAGCGGGCCTCGGGGAACGGCGAGGCGAGCGCGCTCAGGAACGGCCGCCCGCCGCAGGCCTCGGCCGGGAAGAACTTCATCTCCCGCTGGCCGCGCTCAAGCAGCCGCATGACCTCCGACGGGCTGGCCACCCCGGGCAGGAACGGGACGCCCGAGCCGGCCATGGCGTCCAGGAGCTCATCGGTCGTCCCGGGCGAGACGAGGAACCGGGCGCCGGCCGCGACGGCCGCGCGCACCAGGGCGGGGGTGGTCACGGTGCCCGCCCCGACGACCGCGCCGGGCAGGTTGTCGGCGATGACCTTGATGGCCTCCAGCGCCCGGGGGGTGCGCAGCGTGATCTCGATGACCGGCACGCCCCCGTCCACCAGCGCGCGGGCCAGCGGCAGGGCGTCGGCCGGGTCGTCGAGGATGACGACCGGGATGACGGGCGCCAGGGCGAGGACGCCGGCCGAGGTGAGGGTGGGCATCAGGCGGTCCTGTCCAGGAGTTGGGGAATGACGCTGGCGCCGTCCTCGGCGCCGCCGACGAGCTGGCGGAAGGACGCGAACAGCTCGCGGCCGGTGCCGGCCCAGCTGGCCGCGTCGGGCGCGGCGCCCTTGACCGGCCGCGCGTCGAGGGCATCGGCGTCGACCAGCACGTCGAGGGACCCGGCGGCCGCGTCGACGCGGATGACGTCGCCGTCCTCGAGCCGGGCGATGGGGCCGCCCGCGGCCGCCTCCGGGGCGAGGTGGATGGCGGCCGGGATCTTGCCCGACGCTCCCGACATGCGGCCGTCGGTGACGAGGGCGACCCGGTGCCCGCGGTCCTGCAGGACGCCGAGGGCCGGGATGAGCTTGTGCAGCTCGGGCATCCCGTTGGCCGACGGCCCCTGGTAGCGGACGACCGCCACGAAGTCACGGTCCAGCTCGCCCTGGTCGAACGCGGCCAGGAACTCGTGCTGGTCGCCGAACACCACCGCGGGCGCCTCGACGCAGTGGTGCTCGGCCGCCACGGCCGACACCTTCATGACCGCCCGCCCGAGGTTGCCGCCGAGCATCCGCAGGCCCCCGTCGGGCGCGAACGGGCGGGCGACCGGGCGCAGGACGGCGGTGTCGGCGCTGGCGGCCGGGCCATCGCGGTAGGCGAGGGCGCCCTCGCTGAGGACGGGCTCGCGCCGGTAAGCTTCCAGGCCCTCGCCGGCGACGGTCCTCACGTCGCCGTGCAGGAGGCCCGCGTCGAGCAGCTCGCCGATCAGGAACGCGGTCCCGCCGGCGGCGTGGAAGTGGTTGATGTCGGCCGGGCCGTTGGGGTAGATCTTGGCCAGCAGCGGCACCACGGCCGACAGGTCAGCGAAGTCGTCCCAGGTCAGGTGGATGCCCGCGGCGGCCGCCATGGCCGGCAGGTGGAGGGTGTGGTTGGTCGAGCCGCCGGTGGCCAGCAACGCGACCACGCCGTTGACGACCGCCCGCTCGTCCACCACCTGCCCGGCCGGCGTGTAGCGGCCGGCCTGGGCGGTGAGGCTCAGCACCTGGCGGGCCGCCCCGGCCGTCAGCGCCGCCCGCAGCGGGGAGCCGGGGCTGATGAAGCTGGCGCCGGGCAGGTGCAGGCCCATGACCTCCATGAGCACCTGGTTGGAGTTCGCGGTCCCGTAGAACGTGCAGGTGCCGGCCGAGTGGTAGGAGGCGGTCTCGGCCGCGAGCAGCTCCTCGCGGCTGGCCAGGCCCTCGGCGTACCGCTGGCGGACGGCGCTCTTGTCCTTGTTGGGGAGGCCGGAGGCCATCGGCCCGGCCGGCACCAGGATGACGGGCAGGTGGCCGAACGCCAGCGCCCCGATGACCAGCCCGGGCACGATCTTGTCGCAGACCCCGAGCAGGAGGGCGGCGTCGAACATGTCGTGCGACAGGGCCACCCCGGTCGCCATCGCGATCAGGTCGCGGCTGAACAGCGACAGCTGCATCCCGTCGCGGCCCTGGGTGATGCCGTCGCACATGGCGGGCACGCCGCCGGCGAACTGGCCGGTGCCGCCGGCCGCCCGCAGGGCCGCCTTCAAGGCGGCCGGGTAGGCCTCGAACGGCTGGTGGGCCGAGAGCATGTCGTTGTAGGAGGACACGATGGCCACGTTCGGCCGCACCAGGCCGTGCAGGACCTTCTTGTCCGGCGGGCTCATCGCGGCCAGCCCGTGGGCGAGGTTCGCGCAGGCGAGCCGGCCCCGGGCCGGGCCCTGCTCGGCCGCCGCCGCGATCCGGCGGAGGTAGGCGGCCCGGCTGGCGGCGCTGCGCTCGGCGACGCGCCGGGTCACCCGGTCCACGACAGGGTGGAGGGTCGCGGTCATGGGCACTCCCGTGGTCGATCCGGCTGTCACGCCCACGGTAAGGCCAGTTATGCCGTTCGCACAACACAGTTATGCACTTGAACATGCAAAAGTGACCGGTGTTTGAGTACTTTTCATGCGCCGTTCGAGTCTCGCGCGGCTCATAGTCGAGGGATTCCCGCCCGGGTGCGCTTGTCAGGCGGCCGCCGGGGCTGGTTAACTGCACCCCGATGGACGTACCCCCAGCGGCCGGAGAGCCGCTCTCGCCCGGCCACCCGGCGACGGCGGGCCGGGTCCTTCAGCTGGTCTTGTCCGGGCAGGCCAGCAGCCGGTCGGACATCGGGCGCCTGACCGGCCTGTCGCGGACGGCGGTGGCGGCCCGGGTCAACCAGCTCATGGCGGCGGGCCTGGTCGTGGAGTACGCGGCGAGCGAGTCGACGGGCGGGCGCCCGGCCGGGCGGCTCAGCTTCAACGCCTCCGGCGGGGTAGTCCTGGCCGCCTCGGTCGGCCGCAGCCGGATCCAGCTGGCGGTGGCCAGCCTCGACTGCTCGCTGCTGGCCCAGGACTCGGTCGAGGCCGAGCAGGCCGCCGGCCCCGAGCGCTGCCTGCCGCCGGTCGTGGACCGGCTGTATGAGATGCTGGCCGGCTGCGGCCGCACGCCGGGCGACGTGCGCGGCATCGGGGTGAGCGTGCCCGGCACGGTCGACCTGCACTCGGGCGCGATGATCAGCTCGGTCGCGCTGCCGTCGTGGGACGACGTGGCGCTGGGGCCGCTGTTCCGCCGCGACCTCGACGTGCCGGTGCTGGTGGACAAGGACGTCAACGCGATGGCCATCGCCGAGCAGCAGGGGCCGCTGCGGGGCGCCCGCGACCTGCTCATGGTAAAGGCGTCCACCGGCATCGGGGTGGGCATCGTCACCGGCGGCGCGCTGCAGCGGGGCGCGCTGTTCGCGGCCGGGGAGCTCGGCCACATCCCGCTGCGCGAGGGCCTGGGCGTCTTGTGCCGGTGCGGCCAGTACGACTGCCTGGAGGCCGTCGCGGGCGGCTGGGCGATCGTGAACGCCCTGCGCGGGCTCGGCCGGGACGTGCAGCACGTCCGCGACGTGGTCGCCCTCGCGCTCAAGGGCGACCCGGAGGCACTGGGGATGATCCGCGACTCCGGGCGCCGCGTCGGGGAGGTCCTGTCCGCCGCCGTAACCCTGCTCAACCCCGAGGTGGTCGTCGTCGGCGGCGACCTCGCGGCCGCCTACGAGCCGTTCGTGGCCGGCCTGCGGGAGACCGTCTACCGGCGCTCGACGGCATTGTCGACCCGGCAGCTGCGCATCGTGGCCAGCACGTTCGGCGAGCGCCAGGGCCTGGTCGGCTGCGCGGCGATGACGAACGAGTGGATCACGGCCGAGAACACGGTGGACGCGGTCATCGCCGCGCGGGGACGGCTGCACACGTTCGCCCCCTGACGGCGAGCTGCCTCCCCCGGCCCGGCAGGCAGCTCGCGGTCGCCGGCTAGTGGTTGCCGGGGAAGTTCAGGTCGGGGCGGGCGGCCGGGACG
>DATBEM010000243.1:0-36893 GCA_036276115.1 Trebonia sp. | reverse complement strand
CCGATGGCGCGGCCGTCGCGCTCGGCCAGCAGGGTCCACACCGTCTGCCGCTCCAGGCTGACCCGGATCTCATGGCGGACCAGCAACGCGGTGTCGCGCCGCCAGACCGGGCCGCCGAAGTGCCCGTCGAACCGGATCAGCCGCAGCTCCAGGTCGAGCACCTTCTCCTCGTCGCGGGGGCCGGCCGTGCGGATCGTGACCCCGGGCACCGGCCGGGGCGGGCGGGGCGGGCCCGGCGGGCGGGTGCGGGCGGCGATCACCGTCAGCGGCTGCAGGCCGTGCCGCAGCAGCGCCCGCACGCCGGTGATGTCGCGACTGGGCCAGGAGATCCCGGCCGAGGTGTCCTCGCCCCACGCGGCCTGGATCCCGGCCAGGTGGTCGCGCCACTGCGACAGCAGCGCGTCGGCCGAGGGGTAGGTGTCCTGGCCGGTCACCCGGGCCGTGAGCAGGAAGCGCTCGGCCGCGCCCCAGGTCTGGTTCAGCGACTCGGGCGGGACGTGGTGGTGCACGCAGACGCCGACGCCCACCGCCCGGCCGCCCGCCCCGTTCACGACCAGCGGGGCGCCGCAGCCGGTGGGCAGCCCGGCCGGGTCGGGCAGCAACGGGTCAATCGCCTGCCAGCGCCGCGCGACCGCGCGGTTGATGTCTCGCATCGCATCGCGGACCACCCACGGCACGGCAAACCTCCCGGAAGCACCTGTTCCGGACGAACCCTACCGGGCGACCCTGAGCGCCGGGAGCAGGGCCGGTCAACCCGCTCGGGTCCGCTACGGGGCGCGACTTTAACGGAAGTTAACATGTACGGGCGATTTTTGACTATTCACGTAACGGCAATCATGAAGAACCTCTTAAGGGAACTTTCACGTCCTTCGAACTCTGATGTCCCGCTAGTTCCCTTGGCATCGTTCGATGAACAGGAGACTCATGCATCGCCCCTGGCTATCCCGGATACCGGGTCACGCCGCTCGCGTTCCGGCGCGCGCCCTGTCGCGGGCCGTCGTGGCGGCTGCCGCGGCCTGCGCTATCGCGGGAGCGACCGCGCTCGCCGCGGCGCCCGCGCTCGCGGACGCCCCGCCGCCGGCCGTGGTGGACTCCGGCTCCGGCTGGAGCGTCACTCAGGCGGCAGGCGGGTACACGGTAACCGTCACGCCCGCTACGCCGCTGCCCACCGTGGACGACGTCCCGGAGATCGTGGCCGACGGGACCGTCCTCGGCCCGGCCGACGAGTCCGCCGACGGGTCCCTGACCCTGGCCACCATGGACCCCGCGGTCGCCACGGCCAAGGACATCACCTGGCAGTGGTCGTCCGGCTCGGCCGCCAGCGGCGGGCAGGCCACGCCGGCGCTGTCGCCGCGCGCGTTCGTATCGAAGCCGGCGACCGCGCCGGCGCCGCTGTCGCCCGCGACCGCCTACGGCCGCCCGTCCGGAGCGTTCACCGCGCAAGCGCCGGACCCGGCGGCGACCGGGCCCGTGTCGTATGTGACCGCGGACTATAACTTCGGCTCGCAGGCGATCGCGCTGGCCAACATCGGCGGCGTGCGCGGTGAGGTGCAGGGGCGCATCTACCTGCCGGAGAGCGCCGGGCCGCACCCGCTGGTCATCTTCATGCACGGGCGCCACTCGACCTGCTACAACGCCACCACGCTGGCGTCGGCCAACATCTGGCCGTGCCCGGCCGGGGACGCCGAGATCCCCAGCTACGCCGGCTATGACGGCGCGGGCGACGCCCTCGCCAGTGACGGGTACGTGGTGGTGTCGGTCGGCGCCAACGCGATCAACGCCAACGACAACCAGCACGCCCCCGATGACGGGGCGGTCGCGCGCGGGCAGCTGATCCTGGACACGCTGACCTGGCTGAAGCAGGCCGACCAGGGCAAGCCGGTCAGCTTCGACGACGCGGCCACCAGCCAGACAGTGACCCTGGACGAGGCCCTGGCCGGGACCGGTATCTCGGCCAGCAGCCTCGTCGGCACGATGAACTTCTCCGACATCGGCATCATGGGCCACTCGCGCGGCGGCGAGGGCGCGGCGACCGCCGCCGCCCTGAACTCCGGGCTGGCGCACCCGTGGGGCATCAAGTCGGTGTTCCTGCTCGCGCCGATCGACTTCACCCGCACCACCGTGCCCGACGTGGTCACCACCACGCTGCTGCCGTACTGCGACGGCGACGTGTCCGACCAGCAGGGCCAGCACTTCTACGCCGACTCCCGCGACGCCGACACCGACTACGTGCTGCGCTCGGACGAGTGGGTGATGGGCACCGACCACGACTTCTACAACTACTACTGGACGCCGCCGTTCCCGGGCGCGTCCGACGACTGGACCGCCGGCCGCCAGTCCGCGACCGACCCGGTCTGCGGCCTGAACGCCCCCAACCAGCCCCGGCTGACCGCGACCCAGCAGTTCGCGGTGGGCACCGCCTACCTGGCCGGGTTCTTCAAGATGACCCTGGGCGGGCAGCAGAAGTACCTGCCGATGTTCGACGGGGCGGGCGCCGAGCCGTCCTCGGTGGCCAGCTTCGCCGACGTTCGCACGGTCGCCCAGCAGCCGTCCTACGCGCGCGACGACATCACCTCCTTCGCCTCCGGCGACGGCACGGCCGCCACCGGCTCGGCGACGGCCACCGTCTGCGCCGACCAGGCCAACCGGACGATCCCGCTGGCGCTGCCGCCGTGCGCGACCGGGCTGACCAACCAGCAGGTGCCGTACTGGACCCCGGCCAACTACGCGCCCAACGTCCCGCTCAACCAGATGACCCACCTGACCTGGACCGACGGCACCGGCGGGCTGACGGTGGCGGTGCCGGCCAAGGACCGCAACGTGTCCGAGGACTCCGAGCTGACGGTGAACATGTCGCCCGACGCCAGCGTCCCCCTGGGCAGCGGCACCGACATGACGCTGACGGTGACCGACGGCGCCGGCCGCTCCTACGGCACCTTGCTGTCGAAGCTGAACCAGTGGACCGTCACCCGGATGCCGTCGAGCACCTCCACCCTGCTGGGCAAGATCGTGCTCCAGCAGGCGCACCTGCCCACCGCGGCGCTGAAGGCGGCGAAGCTGAACCTGAAGGACATCGCCAGCGTCACCTTCACGGCGGCGGCCGGGGCCGACGGGCTTTCCTCAGGTGGCGTCTACCTGCAGGACCTCGACTTCGACTACCAGGCACTGGGGACCACGTCGGTCTACAACCGGCCGACGGTCAACGTCGCCTCGGTCAACGTGCAGGAGGCGACCGGGCCGTCCACCGATGAGGTGGCGGTGTACCTGGACGAGCCGTCGGACGTGCCAGTGACCACGTACCTGTCGGTGATCGGGTCGGCGACCGGGAACGTGGGGCTGGCGATGGCGCCGGTTACCTTCGCCAAGGGCCAGACCTGCCAGGTCGTCCAGGTCCCGGTGGCCGGCGATAGCACCACGCCAAGCGCGACCCCGACGACGGCCTTCAAGATCGCGGTGTCCGACCCGAGCAACGCGGTGCTCGGGACGGGCGACTTCGGCACCATCACGGTGGCGGCGAACGCGGTCACGGCCGGCGCGACCGCCCCGGCCGACGGCGTGCAGGGCGACGCCTGCGCCGAGCTGGCCAGGCTGTCCCACCCGGGCACCTTGTCGGTTAAGCCTTCCGGCAAGGTGACGACGGGCAGCACGGTGACCGTCACCGGCAAGGGCTACCGCGCGGGCGAGGCCGTCTCGCTCACCCTCGCGGGCGCCGCGGCGGGCAGCGCCCTGGCCTCCGCCACGGGCACGGTCTCGTTCCAGCTCACGATCCCGGCAACCCAGCCGCCCGGAAAGGCGACGATCTCCGCGACCGGCGCCGGCTCCCAGTTCACCTCCACCGGCGCCATCACCGTGAAGTAGCAACCAGCTCAGTGAGGTAGCAGCCACCCCAACCCAGCCGTGCCCCGGGCCGCCCCCAGCGCCCCGGGGCACGCCCGTGCCTGGAGGACCGCAGTCATGCACCGGGCAGCGCCCGCCACCTCGCCGCGGTCCAGCCGGCAACCCGCAAGCGCGCCAACAACGCAAGCAAGCACCCAGAGAGCCGCACCGGGGTCCCAAGGGGTCGCCCCGCACCGCGACAGGAACAGAACCACGCATCCGCAGGGTGCGCACCGGGGGTTCCAGGGTGTCGCCCCCTGGGCTAGCACTCTAGGGGCGCCCCGGCGAAATTGGCCGCAGGACAATGAGCAGGGCTCACCCCGCCAGCTAGACCCCTGCCGCCTGCATCCCCCGCAGCTCGTGCTTCAGGTCCTTGACCTCGTCACGGATGCGGGCGGCGACCTCGAACTGCAGCTCGGCCGCGGCGGCGCGCATCTGGTCGGTGAGCTGCTCGATCAAGGCGATCAGGTCGCCGCGGGCCGCGCCGCCGCCCTGGGCCGCCTCGGCCAGGGCCGCCGCCTCGCCGCTCGCCCCGGCCGCGCCGCGGGCGGCCGCGCGGGCGCGGGACGACAGGCCCGGGACCGGGGACTTGCCGCGGGACTGCTGGCGGCCGCCGCCGCCGATGAGCTCCTGGGTGTCGGCGTCCTCGCGGATGATCTGGTCGAGGATGTCCGCGATCTTCTTGCGCAGCGGGGTCGGGTTGATGCCGTGCTCGCGGTTGTAGGCGACCTGCTTGTCGCGGCGCCGGTTGGTCTCGTCAATCGCCCGTTCCATCGCCGGGGTTACCTTGTCGGCGTACATGTGGACCTCGCCGGAGACGTTTCGGGCGGCCCGGCCGATCGTCTGGATCAGCGACGTGCCCGAGCGCAGGAACCCCTCCTTGTCGGCGTCCAGGATCGCCACCAGGGACACCTCGGGCAGGTCGAGGCCCTCGCGCAGCAGGTTGATGCCGACGAGCACGTCGAACTCCCCGAGCCGCAGCTCGCGCAGCAGCTCGATCCGGCGCAGGGTATCGACCTCGCTGTGCAGGTAGCGGGCGCGGACGCCGTTCTCCAGCAGGTAGTCGGTCAGGTCCTCGGACATCTTCTTGGTCAAGGTGGTGACCAGGACGCGCTCGTCGCGCTCGGTCCGCAGCCGGATCTCCGCCAGCAGGTCGTCGATCTGCCCCTTGGTCGGCTTGATGAGGACCTGCGGGTCGACCAGGCCGGTCGGGCGGATCACCTGCTCGACCACGTCGCCGCCGACCTGCTTCAGCTCGTAGGGGCCGGGGGTCGCCGACAGGTAGATCGTCTGGCCGATCCGCTCCAGGAACTCATCCCATGTCAGCGGCCGGTTGTCGGCGGCGCTGGGCAGCCGGAAGCCGTGGTCGATGAGCATCCGCTTGCGGGACATGTCGCCCTCGTACATGGCGCCGATCTGCGGAACCGTCTGGTGCGACTCGTCCACGACGAGGATGAAGTCCTCCGGGAAGTAGTCGATCAGCGTGTTGGGCGGGGTGCCGGCCTCGCGACCGTCGATGTGCCGGGAGTAGTTCTCGATGCCCGAGCAACTGCCGACCTGGCGCATCATCTCGATGTCGTAGGTGGTGCGCATCCGCAGCCGCTGGGCCTCCAGCAGCTTGCCGCCGCGCTCCAGGCCGGCCAGCCGCTCGGCGAGCTCGGCCTCGATCCCGGCCACGGCCCGCTCCATCCGCTCCTCGCCCGCGACGTAGTGCGATGCGGGGAAGACGTACAGCTCCTCGTCCTCGCTGATGACCTCGCCGGTCAGCGGGTGCAGGGTGGACAGCCGCTCGACCTCGTCGCCGAACATCTCGATCCGGACCGCGAGCTCCTCGTACTGCGGGATGATCTCGATCGTGTCGCCGCGCACCCGGAAGGTGCCCCGCGTGAAGGACACGTCGTTGCGGGCGTACTGCATGCCGACCAGGTGCCGCAGCAGCGACTCGCGCTCGGTGGTGTCGCCGACCCGGAGCTTGAGCATCCGGTCCACGTACTCCTGGGGGGTACCGAGGCCGTAGATGCACGACACCGAGGAGACGACGATCGTGTCCCGCCGGGTGAGCAGCGAGTTCGTGGCCGAGTGGCGCAGCCGCTCGACCTCGTCGTTGATCGAGGAGTCCTTCTCGATGTAGGTATCGGTCTGCGGGATGTACGCCTCGGGCTGGTAGTAGTCGTAGTACGAGACGAAGTACTCGATCGCGTTCCCGGGCAGCATCTCGCGCAGCTCGTTCGCGAACTGCGCGGCAAGGGTCTTGTTCGGCAGCATCACCAGCATCGGCCGCTGCAGCCGCTCGGCGATCCAGGCGACGGTCGCCGTCTTCCCGGTGCCGGTCGCGCCGAGCAGGACGGTGTCCTCCTCGCCCGCCCGGATCCGCTTCTCGATCGCCTCGATCGCCCGGGGCTGGTCCCCCGCGGGCGTCATCTCGGTGGTCACGTCAAACGGCGCCACCCGCCGCTGCAAGTCTGTAACCGGCCGCACGCCGCCACCTCCGCTCAATCCCGCTGTGTCGTCTTCAACTCTACGGGGCGGGTCTGACATTCCACGGCCCCGAGCGTGAACCCATCCGCCGCCCCTCGAAAAAAGCTTCTGTCACGACTATTGCATACCTCGTCAAATCGGATGTAGATTGGTAGCAATTCAAGTAGTAATAGATCCGGCCGCCGGTCGAGGGGAGGTGATCGTCATGACAGCTGGCAGCCTGGCTCGGACCGGGTTCGCCAGCGCGGGGGACGCGCTGGCGATGCTGCACGCCGCTACCGATCACCTGGCGCAGGAGCAGTGGCGGGAGCTGGGGAGCCGCGAGCAGGCGACGGCCCTGCGCTCGCTGGGGGCGGCGATGTCGCGGCTGGGGGCGGTCCACGCGGCCGCGCTCGCGGCGTTCAACCAGGGCGGCGGGTTCGCGGCCGACGGGCACCCGTCGGCCGCGGCCTGGCTGGTCCACCAGGCCCGGGTTACCCGGCCCGCCGCCCGCGACCTGGGCCAGGCGGCGAGGCGGCTCGCTGCCCACCCGGCGCTGTGGCAGGCGCAGGCGGCCGGGGAGGTCTCCGGGTCCTGGGCACGCCAGTTCGCGGCCTGGAACGACCGCCTGCCCGCCGGCGAGGCTGCCCAGGCCGACGAGATCCTGCTGGACGCGGCCCGGGCGGGCCTGGACCTGCGTCCCGACATCGCCCGGCTCGCGCAGGCCATCTTTGAGGCCGTCCGCGGCCAGCGGGCCGGCCCCGACGACCCGGGCGACGGGTTCGCCGACCGCGACGTGCGGGCGAGCACCACGATCGGCGGGGCCGGGAAGCTGCACGGGGACTTGTCCGCGCAGTGCGCCACCCTGCTGGAACAGGTCTTCGCCACGTTCGGCAAGAGCGCGGGCGCCGATGACCGGCGCGGGCCCGGCCAGCGCGACCATGACGCCCTGGAGACCGCCCTCGGCCTCGCCCTGACCGCTCCCGGCATCCCCGGGACCAGTGGCATGAAGACCCGGGCGACCGCCCTCATGTCCCTGCGGGACCTGTTGCGGCTCGACGGCGCGCCCGCCTTGTGCGAGGCCTGGCTGTCGGCCCGGGCCGGCGAGCCTGGCTGGCTCTTCGGCCCCGCCGCCCGAGCGAGCGCCTGCGCCGCCCAGGTAACCCCGGTCATCACCGGCACCCCCGACTGGGACGTGCTCAGCGACATGGCCAGCATCTTCCTGGACGCCCACGGCCTGGGCACCACCGGACCGCCCGTCCCGGCCGACCATGGCACCAGCGGCGGGGAGGCGCGCAGCCCGCAGGACACCGGCGAAGGCACCGGCCACCGGGGCACCAAGAGGAGCCAGAGCGCCAACGGGAGCCAGAGCGCCGGTGGCAGCCATGGCACTGCCGGCAATCCAGGCACTTTCAGCAACCAGGGCGGCAGCGGCGCGGGCTTCTGGATGGCCGGTGACGGGCTGGGCGCCGGGAGCGGGCTGTCTGCTTCGGGGCGGCTGGCGCTGGAGCGGACGCTGCTGGGGATGGCGGTGCGGGCGCTAGCGGGACCGGGCGGGCTGGCCGGGTTCTTGCGGGCGAACTTGCTGGGACGGCCGTTCAGCGGGGACAGCCTGGTCCTTGATGTCGGGGCGACCGATGACATTCCCGATCACATCCGGCGGGCGGTGATGCTGCGCGACAGGCACTGCCAGTGGCCGGGCGGGTGCGACCGGCCCGCCTCCCAGTGCGAGCCGCATCACCGGCGGCCCCGGGCCGAAGGGGGCGATACCTCCCTGGAGAACCTGGACCTGTACTGCCGGGTTCACCATCATCACTACATCCACCGGGTCGGCTGGCGGATCGTCAAGCACCCGGACGGCAGCCGGGAGGCCATCTCGCCCAGCGGGCGGAGGGTCGCCAGCCACGGGCCGGGACGGAGCGGCTCGGGCCGGGGCACCTCGGGCAGCGGCGGCTCGGGCAGCGGCTAATGCCTGCTACTCGCGCTCGACCTTGCGCAGGCCGTCGGCGGGGGTCCACCACTCGATGACGAGGAGGCTCGCCTCGGGGTTGAGGTGGGTGTGGACGACCTCAGTGATGCCGGCCCGGAACAGGTCCCCGGCTGGTCCGTCGGTGGCCGGTCCGCCGGTGATCGGGCCCTCGGCGATCGCGCGGCCGGCGATCTTTGCCTCGCCGGGCCACTGGGCCTCCTGGCCCTCGACCGGGTCGACGGTGGCGCTGTGGAGGGCGAACCTCGGGTCGCGGCGGAGGTCGGCGCCCTTGCGCGCGCCGGGCATGGAGCCGAGGGTCAGCTCGCCGTCCTTGAACTCGACCTCGATGCCGGAGATCCGCGGCCCGCCATCGGCCCGGACCGTGGCGATCGTGTGGTGCTTGCGCGCGGTGAACAGGGCCCGTACCCGCCCCGCGAACTCCGGCTCTGCCTTCTCCGCGTCCTGCCATGCCGTCATGCGGACATCATTGCAGGCACCGCAGGCCGGCCCAGACCTCGGCTACGCGCTGGTCCAGGTCGGCGAGGGTGCCGGAGTTGTCGATGACGATGCCGGCGGCGGCCAGGCGCTGGTCGCGGGTTGCCTGGGCGGCTATCCGGGCGGCCGCCTGCTCGGGGGTCATCTTCCGCAGGCGGGTGAGGCGGTCGGACTGCACCTCGGGCGGCACGTCCACGACGATAACGACATCGAACTCGCCGCCCCGGTTGCCCTCCACGAGCAAGGGGACGTCGTGGACGACGATCACGCCCGCTCCCTGCTTGGCGGCCGCCGCTTCCTCGGCCGCGCGCATGCGCATCCGGACCAGGGGATGGACGATCGCGTTGAGGGCCGCGCGCCGGGCATCGTCGGCGAAGACGATCTCGCCCAGCTTGGGGCGGTCCAGCGTGCCGTCCTCGCGCAGCACCTGCGGGCCGAACTCCCGGGCGATCAGCGCGAGCCCGGGCGTTCCCGGCTCCACGACCGCCCGGGCGGCCTTGTCGGCGTCGAGAACCACCGCCCCGTGCGCGGCCAGGCGGGCCGAGACCGCGCTCTTGCCCGACCCGATCCCGCCGGTAAGCCCTACCCGCAGCATCCGTGCTCCCTCATGAGTACCGCCCGCCCGATCACTATGGTGCCAGCGCGATCGCCAGCCGGGAGGGGCTTGGGCCGGAAAGGCGGTAGCCCGCCCCTCTTTCGCGGGGCGGGCTACCGGGTGCTGCTACTTAGTTCTGCCCGCCACCGGACAGCTTCTCGCGCAGGGCCGCGAGCGCCTCGTCGGAGGCGAGGGTGCCGCCAGGCTCGCTGGCCCCCTCCGAGGACGAGGTGGCAGTGCGCGGGCCACGGCTGGCGCCGCGAGCGGCCGCCTCCGGGTCGGCCTCGGCGGCCTCCTCGGCCTTGGTCCGCGACTCCTCGATCTGGCGACGGTGCGCCTCGAAGCGGGCGCGGGCCTCGGCGTACTGCCGCTCCCACTCCTCGCGCTGCGTCTCGTAGCCCGGCAGCCACTCGCCGGTCTCGGAGTCGAAGCCCTCGGGGTACTCGTAGTTGCCCTGGTCGTCGTACGTCGCCGGCATGCCGTAGAGGGTGGGGTCGAAGTCGTCGCCGACAGCCTCCCCGGCCGTGCCCTCGTTGGCCTGCTTGAGCGACAGCGAGATCCGCCGCCGCTCCAGGTCGATGTCGATGATCTTGACGAAGATCTCCTCGCCCACCTGGACGACCTGCTCCGGGATCTCCACGTGGCGGTCAGCCAGCTCGGAGATGTGCACCAGGCCCTCGATGCCCTCCTCCACGCGGACGAACGCGCCGAACGGCACCAGCTTGGTGACCCGGCCGGGGACAACCTGGCCGATCTGGTGGATCCGGGCGAACTGCTGCCACGGGTCCTCCTGGGTGGACTTCAGCGACAGCGAGACGCGCTCGCGGTCCATGTCCACGTCGAGGACCTCGACCGTGACCTCCTGGCCGACCTCCACGACCTCGCCCGGGTGGTCGATGTGCTTCCAGGACAGCTCGGAGACGTGCACCAGGCCGTCCACGCCGCCCAGGTCGACGAACGCGCCGAAGTTGACGATCGAGGACACGACGCCCTTGCGGATCTGGCCCTTGCGCAGCGTGTTGAGGAACGTGTGGCGCACCTCGGACTGCGTCTGCTCAAGCCAGGCACGGCGGGACAGGACCACGTTGTTGCGGTTCTTGTCCAGCTCGATGATCTTGGCCTCGATCTCGCGGCCAACGTACGGCTGCAGGTCGCGGACCCGGCGCATCTCCACCAGCGAGGCAGGGAGGAAGCCGCGCAGGCCGATGTCGAGGATCAGCCCGCCCTTGACGACCTCGATCACCGTGCCGGTGACAACGCCGTCCTCTTCCTTGATCTTCTCGATCGTGCCCCACGCGCGCTCGTACTGCGCGCGCTTCTTGGACAGGATCAGGCGTCCCTCCTTGTCCTCCTTCTGGAGGACAAGCGCCTCGATGTGCTCGCCGGTCTTCACGACCTCGTGCGGGTCGACATCGTGCTTGATCGACAGTTCCCGAGACGGGATGACGCCTTCTGTCTTGTAGCCGATATCGAGCAGGACCTCGTCTCGATCGACCTTGACGACGGTCCCCTCGACGATGTCACCGTCGTTGAAGTACTTGATAGTTAGGTCGATCGCGGCGAGGAAGGCCTCCTCCGACCCGATGTCGTTTATCGCTACCTTGGGGGTCGTGTTGGCTTGCGTGCTGCTCGTCATGTGTGGGCTGGCTCCGGATGCGGACAGGATTAGGAATGTGGCGCACTGAGTACACATGCAGTGACGCGTGGGACCCACCTGGCCGGATTGCGACCTTGGCACGCCCCGGCAGCCGGCCGTCAGGAGACTGGCAGGAATCCTGACTAAGGCAGAACCGCACGAGGACACAGCGCAGCGTTCATAATATGAAGTAAAACACGTGAGGTCAATTCCGCCAGGCTGCGACTGGGACTCAATGACCGGCCTGCGACCAGCTGCGGCCGGTGCCGGTGGACACGGCGAGCGGCACCCGCAGCTGCGCGGCGGCGCCCATCTCGGCCGCCACCAGGGCGCGGACCGCGTCGAGCTCGCCCGCTGACACTTCAAATATTAGCTCGTCATGGACCTGCAGCAGCATCCGGGACCGCAGGCCGGCGGTGCGCAGCGCGGCCGACACGCGCAGCATCGCCACCTTGATCACGTCGGCCGCCGAGCCCTGGATCGGGGCGTTGAGCGCCATCCGCTCGGCCATCTCCCGGCGCTGGCGGTTGTCGGAGGTGAGGTCGGGCAGGTAGCGGCGGCGGCCCATGATCGTCTCGGTGTAACCGTCCATCCGGGCCTGGGCGACGATGGACTGCAGGTAGTCGCGAACCCCGCCGAACTCCTTGAAGTACTCGTCCATCAGCCCGCGGGCCTCCTCGGTGGAGATCCGCAGCTGCCCCGACAGCCCGAAGGCCGACAGGCCGTAGGCCAGCCCGTAGTTCATCGCCTTGATCTTGGCCCGCTGCTCGCCGCTCACGTCCCCGGGATCGACCCCGAACACCCGCGAGGCGGTCGTCGCGTGGAAGTCGTGCCCGGACTCGAACGCCGCGATCAGGGCCGCGTCGCCGGACAGGTCGGCCATGATGCGCAGCTCGATCTGGCTGTAGTCGGCCGTCAGCAGCGTCTCGTAGCCCGCGCCGACGACGAACCCCTCGCGGATCCGGCGGCCGGTCTCGGTCCGGATCGGGATGTTCTGCAGGTTGGGGTCGGTCGACGACAGCCGGCCGGTCGCCGCCACGGTCTGGTTAAACGTGGTGTGGATGCGGCCGTCGCCCTGGGCCAGCGGGATGAGGGCGTCCACGATCGACTTCAGCTTCGACACGTCCCGGTGGTGCAGCAGGTGCTCCAGGATCGGGTTCTCGGTCGAGGCCAGCAGGCTCGTCAGCGCCTCGGAGTCGGTCGTGTAGCCGGTCTTGATCCGCTTGGTCTTCGGCAGCCCCAGCTCGGTGAACAAGACCTCCTGGAGCTGCTTGGGCGACCCGAGGTTGAACTCGTGGCCCGCGACCGCGTAGGCGGCCTGCTCGGCCGACTTCACCTCACCGTGCAGCATCGCCGACATCTCGGCGAAGTGGTCGGTGTCGGCCGCGATCCCGGTCTGCTCCATGTCGGCCAGGACGGCCACCAGCGGCAGCTCGATCTCCTGCAGGAGCCGGGCCGCGCCCCGCTTGCCCAGGTCATCGTCCAGCGCCCCGGCCAGCTCCAGGGTCGCCCGCGCCCGGCGCGCGAGCGCCTCGGCGCCCTCTTCCTCCCCCGACCCGTCCAGGGTCAGCTGCCCCGTCTCGGGGGCCGCGCGCAGCTCCTTGCCCAGGTACCGCAGCGCCAGGTCGCCCAGGTCAAAGGTCCGCTGGCCGGGCAGCGCCAGGTAGGCGGCGAGGGCGGTATCGCTCGTGATGCCATTAAGCACGAAATCGTGCGCTCGCAAGCCCTCCAGGGCTCCCTTGCCATCGTGGATGGCCTTCGGGCGCTGCGGGTCCGCCAGCCAGGCGCCGAGGGCCTCCTCGTCGGCGGGGGTCAGCGCGACCGGGTCGAGCTGGGCGGCCGCGCCGTCCGGGGCCGCGATCGCGATCGCGGCGACCGCCCCGGTGCCACGGGCGAACCTGCCCTCCAGCGCCAGCCCGGCCCGTGCAGGCGAGGAATGGGCGGCGAGCCAGGCGGTCACCTCATCGGGCCCGAGGACCGTGACGTCGCCCGGGAAGCTCCCGACGGCGGCCGGGGCGGCCTCGGCGCCGGGCGCCGGGCTGGCCAGGCCGTCGGGGAAGGTCGCGTAGAGGCGGTCGCGCAGGACGCGGAACTGCAGGGTGTCGAACAGCTGGTGGATCGTGTCGCGGCTCCACGCGACGGGGGTGAGCTCACGCGGGGCAACCCCGACGACGTCGCCCGGCACGTCGGTCAGCAGCGTGGTCAGCTGGCGGTTGCGCAGCACGCTGGCGAGGTTGTCGCGCAGCTTGTCGCCGACTTTGCCCTTGACCTCGTCGACCCGGTTGACGAGGTCCTCCAGCGAGCCGAAGTCCTGGATCCACTTCGTCGCGGTCTTCTCCCCCACCCCGGGGATGCCCGGCAGGTTGTCGCTCGGGTCACCCCGCAGGGCCGCGAAGTCGGGGTACTGGGCAGGGGTGAGGCCGTACTTCTCCCGCAGGCCCGCCGGGTCGTAGCGGCGCATGTCGGAAACGCCGCGGCTGTTGTAGAGCACGGTGACGTGGTCGTTGATGAGCTGGAAGGCGTCCCGGTCGCCGGTGACGATGAGCACGTCCATCGCGTCGTCGCGAACCGCCTCGGTGGCCAGCGTCGCGATGAGGTCGTCGGCCTCGTAGCCGGCGGCGGACAGGTGGCGGATGCCGAGGGCGTCAAGGACCTCGAAGATCAGGCTGATCTGGGCGTGGAAGTCGGCCGTGGTCTCCTTGCGGCCGGCCTTGTACTCCTCGTACTGCTCGTGCCGGAACGTCTTCTCGCGCCGGTCGAACGCGACCGCGACGTGCGTCGGCTTCTCGTCGCGGAGCACGTTGATGAGCATCGCGGTGAAGCCGTAGACGGCGTTCGTCGTCTGGCCGGTCGTGGTCGCGAAGTTCTCCGCCGGCAGCGCGTACCAGGCGCGGTACGCCAGCGAGTGCCCGTCGAGGAGCAGCAGCCTGTCAGTCACCTTCCTGATCCTAGTTACTGAATGAAGTGCCCGGCGGCTTTGTCGCAAGCCGCCGGGCACTTCGTGCCTGCTCAGGTCAGCGGGCACCCGGGCCGATCAGGAGCTGAAGGCGAAGATCGTCGTGCTGCTGGTGGTGGCGCCCGCCTTGAGCTCGGTGGACGGGAAGCCCGGCTCGTTGGGCGAGTCGGGCAGGTGCTGGGTCTCGAAGGTGTAGCCGGCGCCCTGGCGGTAGGTGTGGCCGCTGATGCCCGTCAGCGTGCCGGTGAGGAAGTTGCCGCTGTAAAACTGGACGCCGGGCTGGTCGGTCCACACGGCCAGCTGGCGGCCGCTGCCGGGATCCCACGCCTTGGCCGCGAGGTTGAGGCCGCCGGGGCCCTGGGTCGCCTTGGACGGCGGGTTGAGGTCCCAGTTGTGGTCGTAGCCCTGGGCGATGAGGAGCTGGTTGTAGCCCGGGGAGTTGAAGTTGGCGCTCACGTCGTCGATGCGGCTGCCGATCGCCTGCGGGGTGCGGAAGTCAAACGGCGTGCCCGCGACGGGCGCCTGGTAGCCGAGCGGGATCTGGGTGGTGTCGGTCGGCGTGTACTTGCTCGCGTTGATCTGCACGAGCTGGCTGTAGGCGGACCCGGCCGGCGAGCTTTCCCCGGCGAGGTTGAAGTAGCTGTGGTTGGTCAGGTTGAGGACCGTGTTGAGGTTGGACGAGTCGTTCCTGGCCTTGTAGTGGATGGCGAGCTGGCCGGAGTTGTTCAGCGTGAACGTCACGTCCACCGTCAGCTGGGCCGGGTAGCCGGTGCAGCCGCTGGGGCAGCCGGGGCTGCCCGCCGCGCCCGAGGAGTCGCCGTTGGGGCTGACGAGCTGGAGCGTGAGGCCGACCTGGCCGCCGCCCGCCTGCAGGCCGCCGACCTGGCTCCAGACGTGGTTCCCGAAGCCGACGAGGCCGCCGTGCAGCGAGTTGGCGCCGTTGTTGACAGGGACGGTGTAGGTGACGGGGCCGACGCCGGGCTGGCTGAGGGTGAACGTGCCGCCGGCGATGCGGTTGCCGTAGCGGCCGATGGTCTCGCCGAAGTACGGGCCGCCGTTGGCGGTCACCGGCGGGCTGTCGTTGGCGACGTAGTCCTTGAGGGTCTTGAAGCCGAGGGTGACGTCGGTCGCGGCACCGTGCTTGCCCGGCAGGTCGACCTGCTGGATGATGCCGCCGAAGCTGAGCACGTCGACCCGCATGCCCTTGGCGTTGGTGAGCGTGTAGCGGTAGGTGGCGGTCTGCTGGCCGGTGTAGGGCTCGGGAGTGCTGCCGAAGTACGCCTTGCAGATGCTCAGGGATCCTTGCCGGGCGCACTGCGACGGGGTCCCGGCCGGGGCCGAGGTCGTGGCGTTGACCAGGGCGGTGGACAGCTGGGCCGCGCCGCGGGCGCCCTGGGGAGCCGCCGTGGCCTGCGTGGCGGCGGTGGCGGCGCCCCCGGCCGCGAGGGCGGCAACCGCCACGGCGATCACGGCGGTCCGTGGCTTGCGGCGGCCGGCTCTGGCCGTGAGCCGCCGGCCGATCCCGGCTGCACCGCGCTCCCTGGCTGCACCGTGTTCCCTGGCTGCACCGTGTTCCCTGGCTGCACCGCGTTCCCTGGCTGCACCGCGTTCTCCAGTTGCACCGCGTTCGCCGGCGGTACTGATTTCCCTGCCTTCACTCACTTCGCGCTTATCACTCACGCACTGGCTCCCTTCATTGGGTCTCGCCAGAACCCGCACCGTTGCGGGCCTCTCTAGTGATTGTTAGCGCTAACATCACAATTGTCACCCCAAATGATGGTAAATGATTGACATCGTCTGACCCACGGGGCGCGGCAGCCCCGGACGCCCGCGCGCGCCCCACGCCACGCCGTTCGCAATGAGATCGTTATCTAACTCTTGCGAGGGTTCGGTAAACTCGCGCGGCCCGGTGCGCATCCCCCGCGCCAGCCCAGTTCGGAGCCGCTGGGCGGCCGGACAGGCCGCGCACCACGGGGTTTACCGGCGGCCGGGCGTGGCCGCCCAAGGTGAACATGACGGAATCAGCGCATGACCTTCCGCAGTCCTGCAGGTCACGGGCGCGGGAACTGTCTTTTGCCGTCCGGGCCGCTGGTCGCTAACGTTTGTCCAGCGGACCCGGGGGCCTTAGTAGAAAACGTGTCAGCCCGGGGAAGGCGGACACGGCACCAACGGGTCCCCGGGTCCCTGCTTGCCCGGTCGGCCGGACTTACTCGGCCGGCTGGTCAGCCTGGGCGGCCTGCTCGTTCCCGGCGCTCAGGGTTCCCTCGATCACGGCCTCGGCGACCTTGCGCATCGTCAGCCGCCGGTCCATCGAGGTCTTCTGGATCCAGCGGAACGCCTGCGGCTCGGTCAGGCCGTGCTCGGACTGCAGCAGCCCCTTGGCCCGGTCCAGCAGCTTGCGGACCTCCAGCCGGTCCCGCAGCGTGGCGACCTCCGAGTCCAGCGCCCTGATCTCGGCGAAGCGGCTGACCGCCATCTCGATCGCGGGCACTAGGTCGGCCTTGGTGAACGGCTTGACCAGGTACGCCATCGCGCCCGCATCACGCGCCCGCTCCACCAGCTCGCGCTGCGAGAACGCCGTGAGGATCACCACGGGCGCGATCCGCTGCGCTGCGATCTGCTCGGCGGCCGAGATCCCGTCCAGCACCGGCATCTTCACGTCGAAGATCGCCAGGTCCGGCTTGAGGTCGGTCACCCGCTCGACGGCAGACTCCCCGTCGGCCGTCTCAGCGACGACGGAGTAGCCCTCCTCTTCGAGCATTTCCTTGAGGTCCAGGCGGATGAGCGCCTCATCCTCCGCAATGACGACACGTAGCGCATTCTGACTCACGCCCACGAGCCTACATTCACGCGGTACATTGTCTGCGAGCGCATCGGCCGGGATGGTGGAATCGGCAGACACGGACGTCTCAAAAGCGTCTGCCTGAGAGGGCGTGCGGGTTCAAGTCCCGCTCCCGGCACCGAGCCAGGCTCGTCGGCCTTCGGCCAGGCACGCGCGACCCCTGGCCATGCTCGCCGGCCTCCGGCCACCTTCGCCTTGGTCGCGCGTGCGTGCTGACCCGGGGGCAACCCCCGGACCCCCGATACTGGGGGAGGTCCCCCAGACCCCCCGATGGGTGCGTGGCTGGGGTTGGCGGGAGCATCCCGGTCACAGTCCCTGGCGCTGGTAGGTGCGAGCCGAGACTGGCAGAGTGCGAGCCGAGACTGGCGGGGCGCGAGCCGAGACTGGCAGGGCGCGAGCCGAGACTGGCAGAGTGCGAGCCGGTCGGTCCCGGCGGCCTCGGGCTGGGCTGTTGCGGCTAGGGGCCGCTTCTAGCGGGCCGGAGGGCCGCGCTGCGGGGCTGGCGGGTGCAGGCTGGAGGGGAAGTGCTCCGGCGGCAGGAGGGCGGCCAGGGTGCCTCTCGGCGGTACCTGCGCGGGGGCGCCCGCCTGGCGCCGTCGAACAGGTGGCGGCGGAGGCGATGGGCGCTGGCTGGCGGCGCGCCTGTTGCTGTTATCAGCCGGGGCACGAGGGTGGTCCGGCTTCGGCGGCCCCGGCCAGCCAGTTCCGGACGACGGCCCGCCGCTGTCACCAAGAGGGGTGGTGGCCAGGAGCGCTAGGGACCGCCCGGGCCACGCGACGCCGACAGGCCAGTGCCCGGCCGACGGCCTGTCGCGGACCGAGAGGATTCCCGGCCTGACGCGAGCATGGTCTAGGGACCCGTGGCCGTGGGAGTCGCGGGCCTGGCCCGGGCTGGGCTGGGGGGTGCAGGCGGCGGGTTGGGCGATGATGACCTGCAGGCCATCCGGCGGGACTATGCGGTTCGGGAACCCTTTTCGGGGCGATTCCACGCGGGATTATCCCGGGAGAAGTTACGTGGAATTTACTCGCGGGTGATTGTTATCACGGTCCACATGCCGAGGTTGATCCGGTCGCCGTCGCGGAGGGGGACTATGTCGCCCTGGCGCATCTCGCGGCCGTTTACCAGGGTGCCGTTCTCGGTGCCGAGATCGATCAGGGACCAGCTGCCCTCCGGGCCGGAGACCAGCTTGGCGTGCAGGCGGGAAACGCCCACGTCGGTCGGGCCGCCGTTGGGCAGGGTGAGGTCGATCTCGGGGTGGATGTTCCGGGAGACGCTCCGGCGGCCGATGAGGAGCTCCCCGCCGGCCAGGGTGAAGCGGCGGACGGGGGTGCCGGCCGGGAACGGCACGATCTCGTCGGGCGACATGTCAGCGGCCCACACGCTGTCGTAGTAGGCCCGGTCGGCCGCCACGACGGCCGTCCAGGTACCGACCCGGCTGACGAAGTTCGGGGGCGCCCCCGGGGGCGCCTGGGACTGCTCGCGGCCCTGCTGGCGCGGGGCTAGCTGCGTGCGCGAGTAGGCCGACGACTGCTGGCCCTCCTGGCGCGGAACCGCAGGCGGGAAGGCCGGCAGGCTGCCGGTGGTTCCCCATCCCGGCAGGTTCAGGGCGTCGCGCAGGGCATCGGCGAACGCGATGCAGCTGTCGAAGCGGGCTTCGGCCTTCTTCTCCATCGCCCGCGCCAGGACCTGGTCCACCGCGCCCGACAGGTCCCGCCGGGTCGCGGTGACGAGCGGCGGGGCATCGTAGAGCTGCGCGTACATCACCGCGATGGCCTGCTCGCGGGCGAACGGGACCTGGCCTGTCAGCAGCGTGTAGGCCACGCAGCCAAGCGCGTACTGGTCCGCCCGGCCGTTGACCTCGCCCCCGGTGATCTGCTCGGGGGCGGCGTACTCGGGCGTCCCCATGAACTGGCCGGGCGTGGTCAGGTCGCCGGTTGACAGGCTGACCGTGTCCACTCCCCGGGCCAGCCCGAAGTCGGAGAGGTAGACGTGCTCGGGACGGCCCCGGCCCACGTCCACCAGCATGTTGGCGGGCTTGACGTCGCGGTGCACCAGCCCGGCCTCGTGGGCGCTGTCGAGCGCGGAGGCCACCGGCGACAAGAACGCGGCCGCCCGCCCGGCCGACATGTAGCCCTCCCGGCTCACGATCGCCCGCAGGTCCCCGCCGCGCACGAGGCGCATCGCGATGTAGGGCACGCCGCGCTCGTCCCCGGCGTCGTACACGGGGATGATGTGCGGGTGCTCGACCTTCGCGACTAGGTGGGCCTCGCGCGCGAACCGCCGCACGAACGCCTGGTCCCCGGCCAGCGCGGTGGCGAGCACCTTGAGCGCGACTTCCCGGCCCATGCCCTCGTGGTAGGCGCGGTAGACCGCCGCCATGCCCCCGGCCCCGATGAACTCCTCGATGCGGTACCCACCGAAGCGCGACTGCGGGGACAACCCAGTCGGTACCTGGTTCACTGAGCGCCTCTTCGCTCCGCGGGTTCCCCTGTCACCGCACCTCCTCTAGCGCCCGATGCGTCTAGTCTGCCAGTCCTCCAGGCGATTTCGAGCCACGGCGAGCCACCAGAATCATGGCCGGACCGGCACTTCGCCCGCCAAAGCGGTCAGGGGACCGCCTGGAACGGGATCAGGGCGGCCGTGATGTTGTCCATGCCACCGGAGTCAACCGCGAACTGAACCAGCTTCACCGCGACGGCGAGGGGGTCGGTCAGCGCATCCGGGAAGGGTACCAGGGAGGCGAGGTCGGCCGCCTCGGGCCGGTAGTTCCACAGCCCGTCGGAGCAGATGAGCAGGACGCCCGGGCCGGGCGGCTGGAACTGGGTGACGTGCGGCTCCGCGTCGGGCAGGTCAGCCCCCAGCCAGCGGGTGATGACGTGCGCCTGGGGTGAGGCCATGGCCTCCTGCGGGCTGGCCAGCCCGGCCGCCACGAGCTCCTCAGCCAGCGAGTCGTCCCGGGTGACCCGCGCGGACGCGGCCGGGTCCTCCGACAGCCAGTAGGCCCGGCTGTCGCCCAGCCAGCAGATCGTGACGTTGTCCTGCCCGACTACCGCGGACACGAACGTCGCGGCGGGCGCGCCCTCCGCGTCGGCCAGGCCGGCCAGCGCGTGCGACGCCGCCTGCACGGCGGCCTCGGAGGCGGCGACGGGGTCGCCGCCGCTTTCGGCCGCGGCGGCCAGCACGCCGATCGCGGCCCGCACGGCGGCGAGCGAGGCCTCGTCGGGCCGCGGCGCCGACGATACGCCGTCGGACACCACCGCGATCGGGATAAGGCCCTCCGGGCCGTGGACGGTCCGCAAGGCGATCGCGTCCTCGTTCCGGTGATGCCGGACACCGCGGTCGGTCACGCCGACAAGTAGCCCGGCGTCGAGTTCAGCATGGTCCTGCCCGCCCGCCGAATCAGCGGTCATCGACGTGCTCATCGCCCTGCGCGCTCCCGTCACCTGGCGCCGGTCCCGGCGCGTGGTCCTGCTTACTCTAGTGCTCACGACGAGCAGATGAGGTCACCATCCAGCGGCGATCGCCGCCAGACCCCGGCAACGCGGCGGCGGCGCTGGCCCCGAGGGGTGACCTCGGGGCCAGCGCCGCCGTGCGGGCAGTACTGCCCGGGAACAGTGCCGCTCTAGAACAGTGCCGCTCTGGAACAGTGCCGCTCTGGAACAGTGCCGCCGACTAGTCCAGGTGGGCGATCGCGTCGCCGATCCGGTGGACGCGCAGGGCGTTGGTCTTGCCGGGGCTTCCGGGCGGGCTGCCGGCGACGATGACGATCTTGTCGCCGAGGGCCAGGCGGCCGAGGTCGAGCAGCCCCCGCTCGACCTCGCGGACCATGTCGTCGGTGTGCCGGACGGTGGGGACGATGAACGTCTCCACGCCCCAGGTGAGCGCGAGCTGGCTGCGGGTGGCCGGCTCGGTGGTGAACGCCAGCAGCGGGACCGGGGACCGGTAGCGGGCCAGCCGCCGGGCGGTCTCGCCACTGATGGTGAAGGCGACCAGGGCCTTGGCGCCGACGATCGCGGCGACCTCGGCGGCGGCCCGGGCGATCGCGCCGCCGGTGGTGGTCGGCACCCGGGCCAGCGAGGACTCGGCCCGCAGGGTGTTCTCCTCGGCCGCGACGATGATGCGGGCCATGGTGGACACGGTCTCGATCGGGTAGGCGCCGACCCCGGTCTCGGCCGACAGCATGACCGCGTCGGCCCCCTCGGAGACCGCCCCGGCCACGTCGGACACCTCGGCCCGGGTCGGCCGGGGCGAGTTGATCATCGACTCCAGCATCTGGGTCGCGACGATCACCGGGCGGGCGCGCTCCTTGGCCAGCTTGATCGCCTGCTTCTGGACCGCGGGCACCATCTCCAGCGGAAGCTCCACGCCCAGGTCGCCGCGCGCGACCATGATGCCGTCGAAGGCGTCGACGATGTCCGACAGGACCGCGACCGCCTCGGGCTTCTCGATCTTGGCGATGAGCGGGACCTGGCGGCCCGCCTCGGCCATGATCTTGCGGGCGAGCAGCGCGTCGTCCGGCGTGCGGACGAAGGAGAGCGCCACCATGTCAACGCCCAGCCCGACGGCCCACCGCAGGTCGGCCTCGTCCTTCGGGGTGAGGGCGGGCGCGCTGACGTCGACGCCGGGCAGGTTGATGCCCTTGTGGTTCGAGATCTTGCCGCCGACGACGACCCGCGTCAGGACCCGGGTCCCGGATGAGTCCAGCACGTCAAGCTGGACATTGCCGTCGTCGATCAGGATCCGGTCGCCCGGGCGGACGTCGCCGGGCAGGCCCTGATAGGTGGTCGACGCCTCGCTGTCGCCGCCGGGAACGTCCTCGGTGGTGATGGTGAACTGTTCGCCGACCTTCAGCACGACCGGTCCGCCCGGGAACGTTCCCAGCCGGATCTTCGGGCCCTGCAGGTCGGCGAGTATGCCCACGGCCCGGCCAGTGTCGGAAGACCCGGCGCGAACGCGGTGGTAGACCGCGAAGTGGTCCTCGTGGGTGCCGTGGCTGAGGTTCAGCCTGGCAATATCGAGGCCCGCGCTGATCAGGCCGGTGATCTTTTCCTGGCTCGAAGTCGCTGGCCCGAGTGTGCAGACAATCTTCGCACGGCGGCTCATCGGACATCCCCTTCCAGTGGTCTAAACCACTTTAGCCGAACTCAGGGACGCGGTGACCTGCCTCACACAAGGTTCACGTACCAGTCATGTGCGGTACTAGTGGCGCACTAGGGCGGCACTAGTGCGGCCGGACGGGGCTAGGCCAGCCGGACCGTGATCGCGGTCCAGGCGCCGAGGTTGATCCGGTCGCCGTCGTGCAGCGCGATCGCCTCGTTGACGGGGATCTCGGTGCCGTTCAACTGCGTCCCGTTGGCGGAGCCGGGGTCGAGCACGGCCCACCCGCCGGGCTGCCCGACCAGCACCGCGTGCAGCCGGGAGATGCCCGGGTCGGTGGGCGGCCCGGTGAGGTCGATCTCGGGGCTGATGCCGCGCGAGGCGCTGTGCCGCCCGATCCGCATCTCCGGCCCGGTCAGGGTGAACTGCCGCTCGGCCACGTAGGGCGGGAACTCGATGCCGTCGGCGTCGGGCCCGCTGGCCGCCCGGACCTCCTCGAAGTAGGCCCGGTCGGCGCTCACGACCACGGCCCACGGGCGGGCGCCGTTGCCGGCCGGTGCCCGCGACTGCGACGCCATCGCCGACGACGCCCGCGAGGGCTGGCCCGCCGACGGCTGTCCCGCCGACGGCTGGCCGCCCTGGTCCGGGGCCGGCTGGCCGTAGCCCTGCTGGCCGTAGCCGGACTGGCCGTAGCCGGACTGGTCATACGCCTGCTGGCCGTAGTCGGCCTGGCCGTAGTCGGCCTGGCCGTAGTCGGCCTGGCCGGAACCCGGCTGGTCGTAGGCCTGCTGGCTGGAGCCCTGCTGGCCGTAGCCCTGCCGGCTGGAACCCGGCTGGCCGTAGCCTTGCTGGCCGGAACCCGGCTGGCCGTAGCCTTGCTGGCCGGAACCTTGCTGGCCGGAGCCTTGCTGGCCGGAGCCCTGCTGGCCGGAGCCCTGCTGGCCGGAGCCCTGCCGGCTGGAACCCGGCTGGCCGTAGCCCTGCTGGCCGTAGCCCTGCTGGCCGGAACCCGGCTGGCCGGAACCCTGCTGGCCGGAACCTTGCTGGCCGGAACCTTGCTGGCCGTAGGCGGCCGGGCCGGGTTGCCCGTAGGCGTCGGCCGACGGCGGGTGCATCAGGGCGGTGGGCGGGAGCTGCGACCCGTCCGGTCCGGCGGACGACCCGCGGGCCGCGGGGGCACTGCCGTCGGGCAGCAGCCCGGTGTTGTAGTCCAGGCCGCAGCCCTCGCAGAACCGGCCGGTACGCGCGGTTCCGCAATTGACGCAGCCAGCGCCGCCGGCCGGGCCGGGACCGGGCCCCGGGCTGGCCGCCGCCGGGCCGCCCCCGGGCGCCCGCGACGGGGAGCCCCATGCGTCGGCCGAAGGCTGGGCCTGGGACATCGGGCCGATGAGGAGGCCGCAGACATCGCAGAAATCATCCGCCGACGACGTGTGGCCGGCCGGGCATACCGCCATCGCTAGGAGTGATCCTTCCTGACCCGGACCGTCTTGGTCGACCTGGTGTCGAGCGCCATCTCGTCCGCGTCGTCCACCTTCTTCTTCAGCCGCACGGTGCCGGTGGCCTCGTCGACGACATCAACCACCTTAGCCAGCAGCTTGGCGGTGTTCTCGTTGCCGGACTGCTTGGCGAGCACGACCGCGCGGCCGAGGCGGGCGGTGGCGGTCTCCTCGTCGCCCTGCTTGCGGGCCTCCAGGCCCTCCTGGATGACGCTGGCGAGCTCGGCCTGGCCGGTGTAGTGGGCGACCCGGGAGTTGATCTTGGTGGACAGCCCCTCGTCGGAGGTCCACAGCGCCCGGACCAGGCCCTGGCCGAGCACCTCGGACTGGCCGCCGGCGTTGACGACCAGGCTGACCCGGGCGGCGAGCATCTCCTGGCCGACGAAGCCGGGGCTGACCCGGATGCCGACGTGGTAGTCGCGGCTCTCCCCCGGCCCCCAGGCTCCGGTCGGGTAGTCACCCACCTGGGCACTGATGGTGACCCGGCGCGCGGACAGGTCGGCGACCTCGGGCGCGACCTGCTTGACGAACTGGACCTCGGCCTGCTGGGGGGTCCAGACCCGCAGCGACACGTCCGCGACCTGCTTGCTCATCGCGGCCCGCATCATCTGCTCGAAGTCGGCCGCGAGGCCCGCCGGGTCGGGGATGATGTCCACGCTGCCGAGCAGGGCCGAGGAGATCTTGCGGAGCTCGCTGACCTCCCAGTCGGTCCCGACGCCGCGGCAGTCGCAGGTGAAGTAGCCCTCGGACGCGCCGATGGCCGCGCTGAGCTCCTCGGGGGTCTCGTGCTGGTTGCGGCCGTCGGTCAGCAAGATCGCGTGCCGCAGCGTGGCCGGGCTGGTCCGGAAGACCTGGCTGGCGAGCTGCAGCCACTTCCCGATCGCGGTCCCGCCGCCGGCCCGCAGCCCGTTGACGGCCTGGCGCGCCTCCGCCCGGGTCTGCGGGCTGGCCATCGCCATGGTCCCGTTGGCCGGGTAGACCGGCTTGGCGAAGCTGGTGCCGGCGATGACGGCGAAGGCCGCGCCGTCGTGGACGACGTCGATGGCGGCGGTGGTCGCCGCGCGGGCCTGGGTGATCTTGGAGTGCGGCACGTCCATGGACCCTGAGCAGTCCACGATGATGATCTCCGCGCTGCCCCCGTCCGCCCCGGTGCCACCTGACCACGAGGCGCCCACGGCCGCCGGGGCGCCTTCCGACGTCACGGTCGCGATCGCGCTGACCTCGCGGCCGCCCTCGGGCAGGTACTGGTTGTGGTCTACGTCAACGGTGAACCCGGACGTGCTCATCAGGGGAGTCTCCTCACGGCTCTCAGGGCGTGCTGGGCGGGAAGGGCACCAGGACGGCGGTGATGTTGTCCCGCCCGCCGGCGTCATTGGCGACCTTAACCAAGGTGGTGACGGCGTCCAGCGGGGCGGTCAGGCCGGCCGGCAGCGCGAGCGACGCCAGGTCAGCGGCCTCGGACCGGTAGTTCCAGAGCCCGTCGGAGCAGATCAGCAAGGCGCCGGCCCCGGCCGGCTTGAACTGGGCGACGTGCGCCTGCGGGTCGGGGAAGTCCGCGCCGAGCCACTGGGTGATCACGTGGGCCTGCGGCGAGGCCATGGCCTCGTCCTCCGACATCAGGCCGTTGGTGACGAGCTCGGCGGCGAGCGAGTCGTCCCGGGTCAGCAGGCAGGAAGCCAGCCGCCCGGACCGGGTCGCCATGGGCTGGGTGGTGACGTCGACCGCTGGCCGCTCGTCGTCGCCCGCCACCGCGAGCCAGTACACCCGGCTGTCGCCGAGCCAGCAGACGGTGACCTCGTCCGGGCCGACGATGGCGGAGGCGTAGGTGCACGCGGGCGCGCCGTCCTCCCCGGCCACCTCGGCGAGCCGGGCCGACGCCGTGTGCAGGGCCTGGACCGAGGCGTGCTGGGGGTCAGCGCCGGTGCGGGCGGCCGATAGCAGGACCCGGACGGCCGAGCGGGCGGCCGCCAGCGATGCCTCGTCCGGGCGGGGCGAGGTCGAGACGCCATCGCAGACCACGGCCAGGGCCACCGGCCGGCCCGCCGGGGACCGGGAGGTGGCCAGGGCCATGGCGTCCTCGTTGCGGCTGTGCCGCCTGCCCCGGTCCGACACCCCGGCCAGCAGGCCGAGGTCAACCTCGACGTGGTCGCGGTCGGAGGGGACCTTGCGGCCGCACACCTCGCAGTAGCCGTCGGGCGTGACGCCGCCCTCGGGCGCGTCCGGGTCGGCCGCGCAGACCGGGCACTCGGCCACGTAGCCGGGCGTCCCCGAGCTGACCACGGGCGGGGTCAGCTCATGCCCGCACGCCTCGCAGAACTGGTCCCAGACGCCGACCGGGGCCTGGCACCGCGGGCACGACACCTCCTCGGTCGAGCGCCCGTCGGCCGGGCCGCCGGGGTCGTGCTCGCCGCCCGGGCCGCGGGGCGGGGCAAGGTCGCCCGGGAGGGGGCGGATGTCCCTGGTCGGCGTGTCGTCGAAGGGAGCCCCGGTCCCCCCGGGGTAGGCGGCGCTCACGTCCATGTCCGCGGGCGGACGGAGTTGGCCAGGTCAACGAGCTGCACCCGGCGGGACTGCTCGAAGGTGAGCCGGGCCAGCGCCCGGTAACTGCTCTCCAGGCCGAAGCGCAGGGACCGCTCGGTCAGGTCCCAGCCGAGCAGCTGGCCCCCGGCGCCCGGTTGCCGGGGCACGGGCGCGGTTCGCTGCCCGCCTCCCCCGCCGTGGCGGCCGCCGCTCGTCCAGTCCAGCGCGGCCTGCAGGACCTCGACCGTCAGCTGGTGGCGGGTCGTCTCGTCGAGCTGCAGGCGCGACAGCAGGCCGGCCGCGTGCCGCAGGTCGTTCTCGCGTCCCTCCGGGCCGCCGCCAGGGCCCGCGGCCCCCCCGGGCACTGCCAGGCCGGCGGGGGCGCCGGGGGGCGGGCCGCCCGGGGCCGACACCAGCATGCGCACCGCCATGGTCTGGGCGGCCACGTGATAGCTGGACGTGGCGGGCACCCGCGCCAGCGCGCCGATCGCCCCGCGCCGGTCACCACGGGCCAGCCGCGTGCGGGCCAGCCCGAAGGCGGCGCTGACGTAGGACAGGTCCGTCGTCCAGACCACGCCGTAGTACCGTTCGGCCCGCTCCAGGTCGCCGGCCGACTCGGCCGCGGCCGCCAGCGCGAGCTTGGGCGCCATCTCGCCCGGCAGCTCGTCGTACACCGCGTCGAACGCGGGGATGGCCCGGGCGGGCTGCCCCGCGACCAGCTCCCGCAGCCCGTCATGCCAGGCGATCCGCCAGTCAATCGGGTCCTTGGCGGCCAGCTCGCGCAGCGCATCGGCCGCGCCGGGCAGGTCGCCGGCGTCGATCCGCGCCCGCGCCAGCGCCAGCCAGGTCTCGGGCGAGTCGGCCACCGCCCGGGGCACGCCCGCGTCCCCGGTGACGGCCGACAGCAGCGCCACCGCGCGCTGGTCCGGCTCCAGGGCGCCGAAGGTGGCCAGGAAGCCGGCGGCCGGGTCGGCCCCGTCCACCTGGGGCACCGGCAGCGAGGCGACCACGTCGGCGGCCGACGGGGCGCCGCGCCCGGCGGGCTGGCCGGGCGATCCCTGCGTGCCGGGCGCCCGCAGCTCGGGGCTGAACACGCGCGAGTAGGCCGGGCGGGGGTCGTTCGCCTCCCGCGCCACCACCTCGCGCAGCACCCCGGTGAGCTGGTCGACCATCTCCCCGGCGGAGCCGAAGCGGCGGTCGGGGTCGGTGGCGGTGGCGCGCGTCAGCAGCCGCCGGTAGGACTCCTGCTGCTGCAAGACGGGCACCCCGTCGGGCAGCCGGTACTTGTAGTCGCCCTGGTAGCCGCGGAACTCGAAGGTGAGCACGGCCAGCGCGCGGCCCACGGTGTAGAGGTCGGACTCGACGGACGGGCCCGCGTCGGCGATCTCCGGCGCCTGGTAGCCGGTCGTGCCGTAGATCGGGTCGTCGCTGTCGATCCGGCGGACGCCGCCCATGTCGATGAGCTTGAGCTGCTCCTCGGTCTGGATGACGTTGTCGGGCTTGAAGTCGCAGTAGACCAGGCCCTTGTCGTGCAGGTAGCCGAGCGCGGGCAGCACCTCGATGGCGTAGGCGAGCGCGTGCTTGACCTGCACCGAGCCGCCGGCCGCGCGCGCTTCCTGGAGGATCTGCTTGAGCGACTTGCCGCCGACGTACTCCATGACGATGTACCCGCTGGCCTCGCCGGTGCCCCGGTCGGGGTGGGTGACGAAGTTGTAGATCCGCACGATGTTGGGGTGCTCAACCTCGGCCAGGAACCGCCGCTCGGCCAGGGCGGCGTCCATCGCGTCCTTGTCGCCGGTGTTGAGCAGGCCCTTGAGCACCACCCAGCGGTCGCTCACGTTGCGGTCCCGGGCCAGGTAGATCCAGCCGAGCCCGCCATGGGCGAGGCAGCCGAGGACCTCGTACTGGCCGGCGACCAGCTCGCCGCGCTCCAGCTTGGGCCGGAAGGAGAACCGGGTCCCGCAGTTGCGGCAGAATCCCTCGCTCAGGCCGGGGCGCCCGTCGCGGCTGCGGCCCACGGGCTGGTCGCAGTTGCCGCAAAAGCGGCGCGGCTCGGGGACCTCGGGGTTGGCGAGGACGGCGGTGGCCGGGTCCCGGTACGGGACCGGCGGCACCTCCACCAGGCCCGCGCCGAGGCGGCCGCGGGAGGACCGGCCGCGGGAGCTGGACCGGCTGCCGCGGCGGCTGCCGCCCGACCGCGACCCGCCCGTCCCGCTGTAGCTGGACCCGGAGGCACTGGGCCCGGAAGCACTGGGCCCGGAAGCACCGGGCCGGGAGCCGCTGGGGCCCGACCACGACCCGGTCGGGTAGGTGTAGCCCTGCCCGGCCGGCCCGGGGCCACTGGGCGGGGCGCCGGTGCCACCGCGCGGGGCGAGGGTGGCCGGCCCGGAGCCGTGGGAGGCTGAGCCCGCCACGCCGGCCGGGACGGCGCCCGCGGGGGCGCCGCTGGACGGCGCCAGCCCGCAGACGACGCAGTAGCCGTCCTCGATCGTGCCGGTGCACCCGGGCTGCGTGCACGGTATCGCCGTCATCCCTGCCCTCTTCCTATCGCGAGGATGGCCTGCTGGTAAGCGGCCACCGCGGCAGCGGCGGCCCCGAGGTCGCACGGGGCGGTCCAGAGCAGGTCCCGCGCGGCCTCGTAGCGCCCGGTCAGGCCGAGGTCCTCGGCCGCGCCGAGGCGCGCCGCCTTAGCCTTATACGCTTGGAGCATGCCCCGCAGTTCCTCGCGGCGGCCGAGCGCCCCGTCGGCGGCGCCCGCGGCGTCCCGGTAGGCGGCGACCTCGGCCATGAGGCCCTGCTCGGCCCGGTCGAGCTCGGCTGACAGCCGCTGCCACTGGCGGGCGGCGGCCAGCGCGTCCAGGTCGGCCCGGCGGAAGGCGGTGCCCGGGTAGGCGGCCGGGATGGCGGGCAGGGAGCCGGCGGAGATCTTGGCGGCCGCCCGCTGGCGGGCCTCGACCGCGTTCTTCCACGCCCCCATGGCGCCGGCCGCGGTGGTCGCGAGGGCCTCGATCCGCTGGCGGGCCTCGCCGCGCACCCGGGCCACGGCGTCCACCTCGGCCGCGAGGCCGGCGACGAGGCGCCGGACCGCGCTGGCGCCGGCCGTGTCGGCGTGGCCGCCCTGGCCCCCGGCCGGGGCGGTCCACAGGGCCAGCGGGTCGGAGTTCAGCGCCGCCCGCTGGGCCGACAGCTGGCCCGTGACCGACGCGACGACGGTCGTCAGGGTGTCGTCGGCCAGGTCGGCCGCCACCGCGGCCACCCGCGCGAGCTCGGCCCCGGCCTGGTCGAGCAGGCCGCCGACCTCGCCCCAGACGGCCTCAGCGGCGGAGACCACTGCCGTCACCCGGGCGAAGTCGCGCCGCATCCGGGCGATCGCGGCCGCCAGCGTGAGCTGCTCGATCCCGGTGTCGGCGAGGTCGCGGCGGGCGAGCGGGGCCGGCCCTTGCGCGAGCCGGACCGACCGGCCCGACAGCAAGGCGGTGACCGCCGCCAGCTCGCGGTCCCTGGCGGTCGCGATGGTCCCGGCCGCCTTGTCGATGACGGCCGAGTAGGCGGTATAGGTGTCCCATAGCCCGGCCAGGGCCGCCGCCGCCTCGTCCCACTGCTGCTTGGTCAGCCCGGTGAGGGCCGCCCCGGACAGCAGGCGCTTGCCGAAGCTGTTGTCAAGGTCCAGGAGGTTCGCCTGGATCGTGTCCCGCTCGGCTGTCGCCGCGTCCAGCGCGGCCTGCGCTTCCTGCCTGGTAACCATCGCCCGCCTAGCCTGCGTGCCCGATCTGCCAGGTAGACGCTACCGCGTGGCCGGGCCGATGGGCCCATTGCCGGGCAGGCGGGCGCAAACCGCCTCGAAGCCGTGCTCGCCATGCCCGCTCCCTCAACCGGAACCGACGCGCTCCAACGACTCTATTGTGCCGTGATTCGCGAGCGCTGCGGGCGGAGGCCGCAGGACACGGGGGGAGAAGGCGGCGACCGGGGGCGGGGCGGCCCGCCCCCGGTCGCGCGGCTGTGCCCGGCCAGCGGCAGTGCCCGGCAGCGGGCGGTCAGGCCAGCGGGCGCGCGGTCGGGGCGATCGGGGCCGGCAGCGTGACCGATGACGGCTCCAGGGCCAGCAGGTGCCGGTCGACCGCGGCGGCGGCGCTGCGGCCCTCGGCGATGGCCCACACGATGAGCGACTGGCCGCGGCCCATGTCGCCCGCCACGAAGACGCCGGGCACGGACGTCGCGTAGCTGGCGTCGCGGGCCACGTTGCCGCGCGCGTCGAGCTCGACCCCGAGGTCCGCCACCAGGCCCGGCTGCTCCGCCCCGGTGAAGCCCATCGCCAGCAGCACCAGCTCGCACGGGATCTCCCGGGCCGAGCCGGGCACCGGCGCCAGCCGGCCGCCCTCCAGCGCCACCTCGGCCAGCCGCAGCGCCCGCACGGCGCCCGCGTCGTCGCCGAGGAACTCCTCGGTCGACACCGCGTAGACCCGGTCGCCGCCTTCCTCATGGGCGGAGGCGACCCGGTAGATCATCGGGTAGGTCGGCCACGGCTGGTGGGCCGCTCGCGCCTTGGGCGGCCGGGGCATGATCTCCAGCTGCGTCACCGACGCGGCGCCCTGGCGCACGGCGGTGCCGAGGCAGTCCGCGCCGGTGTCGCCGCCGCCGATGATGACGACGTTCTTGCCCGCCGCGCTGACCGGCGACGCGGTGGTGAACCGGTTGCCGAGCGGCAGGTAGTCCATCGCCTGGTAGATGCCGCGCAGCGCCCGGCCGGGGACCGGCAGGTCCCGGGCGACCCGGGCGCCGCCGGCGAGCACGACGGCGTGGAAGCCGTCGAGCTGGGCGACCGACTCCACGGCGACGCCGGTGGCGAAGGTGGTCCCCTCGGCCGTCATCTGCGCCAGCCGCCGGTCCAGGTGCGCCTTCTCCATCTTGAACTCGGGGATGCCGTAGCGCAGCAGCCCGCCGGGCGCGTCATCGCGCTCGAACACGGTCACCGCGTGCCCGGCCCGGGTGAGCTGCTGGGCGGCGGCCAGCCCGGCCGGGCCGGACCCGACCACCGCCACCGAGAACCCCGACGCGGCGACGGGCGGCAGCGGGACCACCCCGCCCGACGCCCACGCGCGGTCGATGATCTCGACCTCGACCTGCTTGATGGTGACCGGCTCGGCGTTGATGCCGAGCACGCAGGCGGACTCGCACGGGGCCGGGCACAGCCGCCCGGTGAACTCGGGGAAGTTGTTGGTCGCGTGCAGCCGGTCGGCCGCCGCCGCCCAGTCGGCCCGGAAGACCAGGTCGTTCCACTCGGGGATGAGGTTGCCGAGCGGGCAGCCGTTGTGGCAGAACGGGATGCCGCAGTCCATGCAGCGGCCCGCCTGCCGCTGCGCCCGGTCAGCGGCAAACGGCTCGTAGACCTCGCGCCAGTCCGAGATGCGGACGTCGACCGGCCGCCGCCGTGGCAGCTCGCGGGAGGTCGTCAAGAAACCCTTCGGGTCGCCCATTACCTGCAGTCCCCTTCACCCGCGGGCGTGCTCGCCGCTGAGCCTGCCACCCTTTCAAGGAATCGGTTATCCATGAGCGGCCGCCATGACCGCCTCGTTGACGTCACGGCCCTCGCGCTCGGCGGCCGAGGCCGCGATGAGGACCCGCTTGTAGTCGGCCGGCATGACCTTGGCGAACCGGCGGGCGGACACGCCCCAGTCCGCCAGCAGCGCCGCGGCGACCGGGGAGCCGGTCTCGGCCTGGTGGCGGGCCACCACGTCGCGCAGGAACTCCACGTCGGCGTCGTCGAGCGGGTCAACGTCGACCATCTCGGCGTTCAGCCGCTCGGGGACCAAGTCCAGGATGTAGGCGATGCCGCCGGACATGCCGGCCGCGAAGTTGCGCCCGGTCGGCCCGAGGATGACCACGCGCCCCCCGGTCATGTACTCGCAGCCGTGGTCGCCGGCGCCCTCGGCGACCGCGAGCGCCCCGGAGTTGCGCACGCAGAACCGCTCGCCGACCAGCCCGCGCAGGAAGATCTCCCCCGCGGTGGCGCCGTAGCCGACCACGTTCCCGGCGATGACCTGAGTCTCGGCTGGGTAGGGCGACTCCGGCGCGGGGTAGGCGACCAGCCGCCCGCCCGACAGGCCCTTGCCGAGGTAGTCGTTGGCGTCGCCGGCTAGCCGCAAGGTGACGCCCGCGGGCACGAACGCGCCGAACGACTGGCCGGCCGACCCGGTGAACGTCACGCTGATCGTGTCGGCCGGCAGTCCCTCGCCGCCCCAGCGCCGGGTCACCTCGTAGCCGAGCATGGTGCCGACGGTGCGGTTGACGTTCCTGATCGGCAGCTCCAGGCGCACCCGGTGGCCGTCGGTCAGGGCGCCCTCGGCCAGCTGGATCAGCGTGTTGTCCAGGGCCTTGTCCAGGCCGTGGTCCTGGGCGGTGACGCGGCGGCGGGGCCCGTCGTAGCCGGGCACGTCGTGCAGCACCGGGGTGAGGTCCAGCCCGGACGCCTTCCAGTGCTCGACGGCGAGGGCGACATCGAGCAGGTCGACCCGCCCGACGGCTTCCTCCAGCGACCGCAGCCCCAGCCGGGCCAGGTACTCGCGGACCTCCTCGGCGATGAACTCGAAGAAGTTGACCACGAACTCGGGCTGGCCGGTGAACCGCTTGCGCAGCTCGGGGTTCTGGGTGGCGACGCCGACCGGGCAGGTGTCGAGGTGGCAGACGCGCATGAGGATGCAGCCCGACACCACCAGCGGGGCGGTCGCGAAGCCGAACTCCTCCGCGCCCAGCAGCGCCGCGATGACCACGTCGCGCCCGGTCTTGAGCTGCCCGTCGACCTGGACGACGATCCGGTCGCGGAGCCGGTTGCGCAGCAGCGTCTGCTGGGTCTCGGCCAGCCCCAGCTCCCACGGCCCGCCCGCGTGCTTGAGCGAGGTCAGCGGGGCCGCGCCGGTGCCGCCGTCGTGCCCGGAGACCAGCACCACGTCGGCGTGGGCCTTGGACACCCCGGCCGCGACCGTGCCGACGCCGGCCTCGGCGACGAGCTTGACGTGCACCCGGGCGGCCGGGTTGGCGTTCTTCAGGTCGTGGATGAGCTGGGCGAGGTCCTCGATCGAGTAGATGTCGTGGTGCGGCGGCGGGGAGATGAGGCCGACGCCCGGCGTGGAGTGCCGGGTCTGGGCGATCCACGGGTACACCTTGTGCCCCGGGAGCTGGCCGCCCTCGCCCGGCTTGGCGCCCTGCGCCATCTTGATCTGCAGGTCGTCGGCGTTGACGAGGTACTCGCTGGTCACGCCGAACCGGCCGCTGGCCACCTGCTTGACGGCCGAGCGGCGCAGGTCGCCGTTGGCGTCGGGGACGAACCGCCGGGGGTCCTCGCCGCCCTCGCCGGTGTTGGAGCGCCCGCCCAGCCGGTTCATCGCGATCGCGAGGGTCTCGTGCGCCTCGGCCGAGATGGACCCGTAGGACATCGCGCCGGTGGCGAACCGGGTCACGATGCTCGCGACCGGCTCCACCTCGTCCACCGGTATCCCCCCGGTCCCGGTCCCGGTCTCGCCGTCGTCGACTCCGCGGATCCGCAACAGCCCCCGCAGGGTCTTGAGCTGCGCTGACTGGTTGTCGACGAGGGAGGTGTACTCCCGGAAGACCTCGTACCGGCCGCTGCGGGTCGCGTGCTGGAGCTTGAACACGGTCTCGGGGCTGAACAGGTGCGGCTCGCCATCGCGGCGCCACTGGTACTCCCCGCCGGTCTCCAGCCGGCGGTGGGCCAGGGCCGCCGCCCCGGTGCCGCCGAGGCCGGCCCGGGCCACGTCGGCCCGCCGCACGACCTCCCCGGCGAGGACGCCGAAGCCGACCCCGCTGAGCCGCGAGGTGGTCCCGGCGAAGCAGGTCGCGATGACCTCCTCGCCGACGCCGATCGCCTCGAAGATCTGCGCCCCGGTGTAGGAGGCGATGGTGGACACGCCCATCTTGGACATGACCTTCAGCACGCCCTTGCCCAGCGCCTTGACCAGGTTGGCCTCGGCCTTGTCAGCCGACACGGACGGGCCGAGCTCACCCCGGGCGGCCAGGTCGCGGACGGTCTCGATCGCCAGGTAGGGACAGACCGCGGCCGCGCCGTAGCCGGTGAGCAGGGCCATGTGGTGGCACTCGCGGGCGTCGCCGGTCTCCACGATGAGGCCGACCCGGGTCCGGCTCTTCTCCCGGATCAGGTGGTGGTGGACCGCGCCGGTCAGCAGCAGGGCCGGGATCGGGATCAGGCCGTCGGGGCGGGCCAGGACCCGGTCGGACAAGACGATCAGGCGCGCGCCGCCGATGATGGCGTCGTGCACCTCGGCGCAGACCTGCGCCAGCCGCGCCCGCAGGGCCTCGCCGCTGTCGCTCGCGCTCGCGGGGTCAAAGCGGCCGTCCACCACGTAGGCGGCCAGCCCGGGCAGGTTGCCATCGTCATTGATGTGCACGATCTTGGCGAGGTCCTGCTCGCCGATGACCGGGAACGGGAGCGTGATCTGCCGGCAGGAGGCGGGGCTGGGCTCCAGCAGGTTCTGCTCGGGGCCCACGGTCCGGGCCAGGGAGGTGATCAGCTCCTCGCGGATGGCGTCCAGCGGCGGGTTGGTCACCTGCGCGAACAGCTCGGTGAAGTAGTCGTAGACCAGCCGCGGGCGGTCCGACAGGGCCGCGATCGGGGTGTCGGTGCCCATGGACCCGATCGGCTCGGCCCCGGTCCGGGCCATGGGGGCGAGGATGACCCGCAGCTCTTCCTCGGTGTAGCCGTGCGCCCGCTGCAGGGTCAGCAGGTCAAGCGCGGACGGCACCTCCCGGGTCCGGGCGGGCAGCTCGTCCAGGTGGACCAGGCCGGCGTGCAGCCAGGACTCGTACGGGTGCTCGGCGGCGAGGTCGGACTTGACCTCCTCGTCCTCCAGGATCCGGCCCGAGGCGGTGTCGGCCAGGAAGATCCGGCCCGGCTGGAGGCGGCCGCGGCGCACGATCCGCTCGGGCTCGATGTCAAGGACGCCGACCTCGCTGGCCAGCACGACCAGGCCGTCGCTGGTGACCCAGTACCGGCCCGGCCGCAGGCCGTTGCGGTCCAGGACCGCCCCGACGACGTCCCCGTCGGTGAACGCGATGAGGGCGGGGCCGTCCCACGGCTCCATCAAGGCAGAGTGGAACTGGTAGAACGCGCGCCGCTTGGGGTCCATCTCGGCGTGGTTCTCCCACGGCTCGGGGATCATCATCAGCAGCGCGTGCGGCAGTGACCGCCCCGCCAGGTGCAGCAGCTCCAGGCACTCGTCGAATGACTGGGAGTCGGCCCCGTCGGGGGTGACGATCGGGAACAGCCGCTCGATCCCGCGGCCGCTGCGCGAGTCCGGGAGCAGCGGGCTGGCCAGCAGCGCCTCGCGGGCGCGCATCCAGTTGCGGTTGCCCTGGACGGTGTTGATCTCGCCGTTGTGGGCGACGTAGCGGAACGGGTGCGAGCGCGGCCACGAGGGGAACGTGTTGGTGGAGAAGCGGGAGTGCACCAGGGCGACGTTGGAGGCGTACCGCTCGTCGGACAGGTCGGGGAAGAACGGCTCGACCTGGGGGGCGCCGAGCATGCCCTTGTAGACGATCGTCCGGGCCGACAGGCTGGCGAAGTACACCCCGGCCTCGTGCTCGGCCCGCTTGCGCAGGCAGAAGGCCATGCGCTCGAGGATGAGGCCGGCCTCGCCCGCCTCGCCCGCGACGAACACCTGGGCCAGGTGCGGCAGCGCCTCGCGCGCGGCGGGCCCGCAGGCGGCGGTGTCGACCGGCACGTCACGCCAGCCGAGGACCGCCAGCCGCTCGTCGCTCGCCAGGGCGGCGATCGCGGCCACCGCCGTCTCGCGCTCGGCCGCGTCGAGCGGGAGGAACGCCAGGCCGACGGCGTACGCTCCGGCCGGCGGGAGCTCCAGGCCGCTGGCCGCGCGCAGGAACGCGTCCGGGATCTGGGTGAGGATTCCCGCGCCATCGCCGGTCTCGGGGTCGGCGCCCGCCGCCCCCCGGTGCTCAAGGTTGCACAACACGCGCAGGGCGCTGGCTACCACGGCGTGGCCGCCCCCGGCCGAGAGGTCCGCCACGAATCCCACGCCACAGGCGTCGTGCTCGAACCGGCTGTCGTAGAGTCCGTCCGTCACGGCAGGCACCATCAAAACTCCTGTCGTCAAATGTCCGCTGAACTGCCCTGCGGTCTAGGGGACGACGCTGGCCCTGCTGCTACACGTAGGTTACGTTGACATTACATGAACGGTCGAGACCTTTAAAGGGCGACTTTGCCCGATTGGTTCCCTTTGCCCCTGCGGCCCGGGCGTGTTCGAGTGAGGTAGACCGCCGCCGCGATGCACAGGCCGATGTCGCCGAGGCTGGTGGCCGGAAGCCTGAGTACAGCTGGTGCATGGCCGATACCCAGCCAAAACAGCGAGAAACCTGCGACCGCGTAGCCCGCGTAGCCCAGGGCCAGCACCTGCCCGCCCGACAACGCGAGACGACGGGCCAGCCAGGTGATGGCGATACCGAGGGCTACATCCCAGAGCGCCTGGTATGCGAACACGGGTTGGAATGTGGCGAAGTTCTCAAGCCCGGGCGCGCGGTGCGCGGGCGAGATCTCGACGGCCCACCACAGGGCGGACGGCTTGCCGTAACCGCGCTGGGCGAACCACCGGCCGGCCTCGGCGATCGCGTGCGCGTAGAGCAGGGCGGGCACGGCCGCGCCGACGACCGGCGAGAGCCGGATCCGGGCGCTGCGGCCCCGCCGGCCCGGCACCACCACGATCCCGCCCAGGCCGGGCGCCCCCCGCAGGCGACGGGCGGGCCCGGCCGGGTGGCCGGGGGCGTCGCGGGAGCCGGCCTGAGCGACGGCGCTGGCCCCGACGCCCTCCAGCAGCGCGTCCCGGCCGGAACCGAGGGCAGCCCCGGGGCGGGCCGGCCCGGCGGGGGCCGGGGCCGGCTCCGTGACGGGCGGCTCGGCCGACGGCGCGC
>DATBEM010000242.1:0-14829 GCA_036276115.1 Trebonia sp. | reverse complement strand
TGCCCGCGAGCGCGGTCGCGGCGGTCTCGCCGAAGTCCGGTCCCGGGTGCATGGCAAGCAGCCGGAACACTCTAGCGGCCTCCGCCGGGAGCGCCCGGTAGGACCAGGCGAACACGGACTGGGCCGCCGCGAGATCCTCGGCCTGGTCACCTTCCTCAACCGTCAGTGCCCGCCACAGTGCCGCCTGGCCACGCAGGTCCTCCACGAGGTCCTCCAGGCGGGTTCGGGGGCGACTGAGGGCATGCTCGGCCGCGATGCGCAGCGCGAGCGGAAGGCGGGCACATAGCCGGGCGAACTGGCCGAGAGCGGAGGGCTGGTCATCCGGGCGGTCCGACTGGACGAGCCTCGCCAGCAGCGTGACCGCATCGTTCTCGGGCAGCACGCCCAGCACGATCCGGCGGGCGCCCTCGCGGGCAACGAGCCCCGACATGTGGGCCCGGCTGGTGACGAGGACCGCACACGCGCCGTGCCCCGGCAGCAGTGGCCGTGCCTGCTGTGCCTCCCTGGCGTTGTCGAGGACGATCAGCACGCGCCGTCCGGCTAGGGCCGACCGGTACTGCGCGGCTGCCTCCTCCACGTCGACCGCGAGCTCACTGCGAGGCACGCCCAAGGCCACCAGAAAGGCCCACAGCGCCCGCAGCGGGCCGACCGGCGGCCCCTCGCCGTAGCCGTGCAGGTTCAGGTACAACTGGCCGTCCGGGAACCGGTCCCGGTTCCGGTTCGACCACTGGACCGCCAAGGCAGTCTTGCCGACCCCCGGCATGCCCACAACGACCGCAATTCGCCCTGCACCCGCGGACACCACACCGTCCAGGCCCGCGAACGCCTCCTCGCGGTCAACGAAGACGGGCTGCGGACTCGGCAACTGGCGGGGGCGGGGCACCTCGCTAGCGAGCCGGTGGAAGTGGATGCCGCCAGACACGTCGCGGGCCTGCACCACGTCACCGGTGGTCCCCGAAACCTCCGACCAGGTACCCCCGTCGGCGGGCGTCGCGTCCACTGGTTCTGCTAGTCCCGCAGCGCGTGCTCTCCGGGCGGCGGCGGCAACGGGGCCACCTCCCGCTCGAAGAATGTCGCGATGTCCTCCCCTGCCTCATACAAGTACCGTGTGAGGCCGGTGATGCGCGCCACCGTGCCAGGGTGCGTAACCTTAACACCGCCATTCGGCTCGCCGGAGTCGGTGTACAGAATGTGATACGCGACGGACGGCCCGAGCGTGATCAGCTCTGGGAGCTCACTCTCTGCCTCCAGGTCGCGGACCAGATTGGCCGGCACCACCCGGATGAGCTCGCCGCACTCGGCGCTCACCTTCAGCGAGTGCAGTTCCCACTGCAGGTAGGGACTGAGAGGCTGCTTAACCACGCGGACCCGGTGCATGCGGATGGCAAGGTTCGCGGCCTTGGCCAGGAGCTCCGGCGCGGAATGGCGTCTTTCTTCGATCAGCTCCAGGGCCCGCGTCCAGTCCCCACGTGCGAACGCCTCCCATCTTGGGGCGCCAGGCTGCCTGAAGTGCTGGCGTCGCTCCAGCTTCCACGACTCCTGCCCGGCGATGCTCGACTGCACGGCACGGAAGTCCGCCTTGTAGTCCGGCTGGGCAAGGTACTCACCCACCAGTTCACTGGCGCGTATCGGCTCATGCATCGGGGATGTCCGGCTTCGCCGAGACGAGCACGCTGCGGGGGATCACCACGAGCCGCTCGCCAGCGGCAACCCGTAGCCCGTCCGGCAGTCGCCCAGCATAGGACGCGGTGACGTCCCGCCCGACCACGGCGATGTCCCCGTTGCTGAGCTCCCAGATGTCCGGGCAGTCATCCGAGTCGTCGCTCCCGCCCAGTTCCTTCAAAGACTTGCCGAGCCTTCGCGTCAGCGTCGCTGATGTGTCTGCGTCCCAGGTGCGTGCCACCGATCGTCCCCTCATGGAGTTATCGATCCGACACGCTGAGGATAAGCCAGCGGCATGGCTCGCTCAAGCCATCACCGGGGCGCAGTGGGCTGGATAGCCAAGTCTCACCGGGCGGCTACGCCCGCGGGGAACGCAGCAGCACTACAGAGCGGGGGCGGACGGGGACCTGGTCGCCGACCGTGCGGACGGGCGCGCCCGCCGGGGCGGCCGGGTCGAAGGAGTCGAGCTCCGGGTGCCATTCCTGGGCCTGCGAGCGGGTCTCGGGGACGGTAAAGGAGACCTCTTCCCACCAGGCGTTGACCAGGACGAGGAAGTCGTCGTCAACCAGCGGCGTGCCGTCGGCGGCCTCGTCGGGGGCGTCCCTGCCGTCGAGGTAGATGGCCAGGCAGCGGGCCTGGTCGTCGGCCCAGGCGACGTCGTCCATCGGGGTTCCGGCCGGGGTGTACCAGCCGACCTCCGACGCCTGGGCGCCGGTGAGGAAGCGCTGGCGGCGGAAGGCCGGGTGCGACCGGCGCAGCCGGACGACCCGCTTGACGTACTCCAGCAGGTCGCCGTCCACCGCGCCGGGCGACCAGTCGAACCAGGAGATCTCGTTGTCCTGGCAGTAGGCGTTGTTGTTGCCGCCTTGCGTCCGGCCGATCTCGTCGCCGCCGAGCAGGAGCGGCAGGCCGAACGACAGCAGCAGCGTGGTGAGCATGGCCCGCTGCTGCCGGGCGCGCAGGGCGCGCACGGCCGGGTCGGCCGACGGCCCCTCGGCGCCGCAGTTCCATGACCGGTTGTCGGTCGAGCCGTCGCGGTTGGACTCGCCGTTGGCCTCGTTGTGCTTGCCGTCGTAGGACACCAGGTCCAGCAGCGTGAACCCGTCATGGACGGTGATGAGGTTGACCGAGGCGGTCGGCCGCCGCCGGGCGCCGCCGTACAGGTCCGACGAGCCGGTGAACCGGGTCGCGAACTCGGCGACGCCGCCGCCGGCGCTGCGCCAGAAGTCCCGCATCGAGTCCCGGTACTTGCCGTTCCACTCCCGCCACTGGGCGGGGAAGCGGCCCAGGTCGTAGCTGTCCAGCTGGCCGACGTCCCACGGCTCGGCGATGAGCTTGGCCCGCGAGATCACCGGGTCCTGCGCGACGAGGTCGAAGAACGAGGCGAACTGGTCGAACTTGCCGTCCTCGCGGCCCAGCGTCGTGGCCAGGTCGAACCGGAAGCCGTCGACGTGCATCTCGCTGATCCAGTACCGCAGCGAGTCCATGATCAGGCGCAGCGCGACGGTCGAGTCGGCGTTCAGCGAGTTGCCGGTGCCGGTGGTGTCGTAGTACTGGCTGCGATCGGAGTCGGCCAGCCGGTAGTAGGCCGCGTTGTCCAGGCCCCGGAAGCTGAGCGTGGGGCCGCCCCAGCCGCCCTCGGCGGTGTGGTTGAAGACGACGTCGAGGATGACCTCCAGGCCCGCCCGGTGCAGCGCCCGGACCATGTCCCGGAACTCGCCGACCTGGCCGCCGGGCTGCCCCGCGCGGACCGCGGCCGAGTACCCGGCGTGCGGGGCGAAGAAGCCGACCGAGTTGTAGCCCCAGTAGTTCGTCAGGCCGCGGTCGAGGAGGAACTGCTCGGGCACGAAGTGGTGCACCGGCAGCAACTCCACGGCGGTGACGCCGAGGTCGCGCAGGTAGCCGGTGACGGCCTCGTGGGCCAGCCCGGCGTAGGTGCCGCGCAGCTCCGGGGGGACGTCCGGGTGGCGGGCGGTGAGGCCCTTGGCGTGCGCCTCGTAGATGATCGTGTCGGCGTAGGAGTGCCGGGGCGGCTCGTCGCCCGCCCAGTCGTAGTCGCGGCCGTCGGTGACCAGCGACCGGGGCACGAAGGCGGCCGAGTCGAGCGCGCTCGGCTTGGCCGGGTCGGCCAGGTCGTGCCCGGCGACCTCCGGCCCGAACCGCACGTCGCCGTGAAAGGCCCGCGCGTAGGGATCCAGGAGCAGCTTGCCCGGGTTGCAGCGCAGCCCGGCGGCCGGGTCCCATGGGCCGGCCACCCGGTACCCGTACGCCTGGCCGGCGCTGAGGCCGGGGATGAACCCGTGCCAGACGCCCGCGTCGTAGTCGTCGAGCTCGACCCGCTGCTCGGTGCCGGCGCCGGGCTCGGCCGAGTCGAACAGGCACAGCGTCACCGAGTCGGCGACGTGGGAGGAGACGGAGAAGTTGACCCCGGCCCCGTCCGCGCGGACGTGCGCGCCGAGCGCGAACGGGTCCCCCGGCGCCGTCATTGCGCACTGTCCTTGAACAATTCTTCCAGGTAGGCGGGGAGGGAGGGGACGGCGCCGTGGCGGCGGCGGATGATGTGCGCGATCAGCCCGGTCCAGCCGGTCTGGTGCCCCGCCCCGAGGCCGGCCCCGTTATCGCCGTGGAAGTACTCGTTGAACAGCAGGTTGTCCGACCACTCGGGGTCGTTCTGGAGCCGGTCGACCCAGCCGAAGCAGGGCCGCCGCCCGTCCGGGCCGCGCAGGAAGATCGACACCAGCCGGCCGCGCAGGTCGGCGGCGATCTGGTCCAGCGGGAGCCTGACGCCCGACCCGGTCGGGTACTCGACGGTGAAGTCGGGGCCGAGGTACTCGTGGTAACGGTCCAGGGCCGAGATGAACAGGTAGTTCAGCGGGAACCAGATCGGGCCGCGCCAGTTGGAGTTGCCGCCGAACATCGCGGTGGTGGACTCGGCCGGCTCGTAGTCGATCGCGGCCGTGATCCCCTCGTAGTGCATCACGTACGGCTCGTCGCGGTGCACCGCCGACAGCGACCGCAGCCCGTACTTCGACAGGAACTTCTTCTCGTCGAAGAGGCTGGCCAGCATGACCTGCAGCTGCCCCGGGTCCATGACCGACAGCAGCAGCCGCTCGCTGCCGTCCCGGCCCGCCAGGAAGCCCTGCTCGCGCAGCTTGTCGACGTCGGCCAGGCCCTGCCGGGACAGGAACTCGGCGAATCCCTTGCCGAAGTGCAGCGCCTGGTCCAGCACCCGCCGCTCCACCCCGCCGACCGCCAGCATCGGGATCATGCCGGCCAGCGACTTGGCCATGACCGGCAGCCGGCTGCCGTTGGGGAGGATCAGGTGGTCATAGAAGATCCCGTCGGCGGCGTCCCACATTCCCTGGCTCTCCAGGGCCTGCGCGATCGCGGCGTAGTGCTCGGTGAACTTCAGCACCAGGTCGCCGCCCGCCCGGCGGCCGCCCGCCTTCAGCAAGATCGAGGCCATGGTGGACATCGACAGTGCGTAGAACGCCATCCAGCCGGTCGCGTCGGACTGCTCGAGGATCGTGTCCGGCGGCAGGTGCGACCGGTCGATCGGGCCGATGTTGTCCAGGCCGAGGAAGCCGCCCTCGAAGAGGTTGTTGCCCCAGTGGTCCTCGCGGTTGACCCACCACGTGAAGTTGACGAGCAGCTTGTCGAAGACCCGGGCGAGGAAGTCCAGGTCGGTGCCGCCGTCGAGGGCGAACACCTGGAGGGCGGCCCACGCCTGGACCGGCGGGTTGACGTCGCCGAAGTCCCACTCATAGGCGGGCAGCGCCCCGTTGGGGTGCTGGAACCACTCCCGGCACAGCAGCACGAGCTGGTACTTGGCGAAGCCCGGGTCCACGTGGGCGAGCGCCACGGTGTGGAAGGCCAGGTCCCAGGCCGCGAACCAGGGGTACTCCCACTTGTCCGGCATCGACATGATGTCGTTGGCGTTGAAGTTGCGCCAGCGGGCGTTGCGCTGCTCGGCCCGCTCGGGCGGCGGGGCGGGCTGGGCCGGGTCGCCGTCGAGCCAGCGGGCCACGTCGTAGGCGTAGAACTGCTTGCTCCACAGCAGCCCGGCGAACGCCTGCCGCATGACCAGCGCCTCGTCGGCGCTCGCGCCATCCGGCGTCAGCTCGGCGTAGAACTCGTCCGCCTCCGCCTGCCGCCGGGCGCGGACCTCCTCGAACTCAGGCGCGCCGAACGGGTCGCTGGTTCCCTGGGAAACCACCGTCGTCTCGCCGATGCGGCCGGTGCCCTCCACCAGGCCGCTCTCGCTGGCGCTGGGGTCCACCGGCCGCAGCCGCAGCCGGATCTCGGCCGTCGTGTGCGGCTCGACGGTCACCTGGTACCAGTAGGCGCACTTGGTCCCGGTGCCGGCCGGGTTGACCGTGCTCGCCCCGGACACCACGTGATCGTTGATGCCGTCCTTGGGGTAGGCCGTAGTCGGCGCGCAGTCGAACAGCCGGGCGGCGTTGGTCTCGTTGTCGCAGAACAGCAGGGCGGGCTCGACCGGCTCGGCCCCCGGGCCGGGAGCGGCCGGGGCGGCCAGCAGTTCCAGGTTCCCGAGGAAGGGATGCTCGATGCCGACGGCGTTGGGCATGCCGTCCATCCTCGCCAGGATGGGCCTGGGGGAGCCCTCGTCCCAGGACCAGGTGTTGCGGAACCACGCCGTCGGCAGGACGTGGATCGTGTCGGCGTCCGGCCCGGCGTTCGTGATCCGGATGGTGACCAGCAGGTCGGTCGGGTCGGCCTTGGCGTAGGTGACCTCGGTGATCCAGTACCGGTCGTGGTCGAAGATCCCGGTGTCGAGGATCTCGTACTCGGCGCTGCGGCGGTCGCGGGTCGCGTTGACCGTGCGAAGCTGGTCATACGGGAACGCGGCCTGCGGGTAGTGGTAGCGCCACTTGTTCCAGGAGTGGCTGGGGACGGCGTCGAGGTACCACCAGTGCTCCTTGGCGTCCTCGCCGTGGTTGCCCTCCGGCCCGGTCAGCCCGAAGATCCGCTCCTTCAGGAACGGGTCGCGCCCGTTCCACAGCGCGAGGCCCAGGCAGAGCATCTGCTCGATGTCGCTGAACCCGGCCAGGCCGTCCTCGCCCCACCGGTAGGCCCGGGACCGGGCCGAGTCGTGCGGCAGGTAGCGCCAGGCGTCGCCGTCGTCGCTGTAGTCCTCGCGGACGGTGCCCCACTGGCGCTCGCTGACGTAGGGCCCCCACTGGTACCAGGGCCCGGACTGCTTGAGCCCGTCCTCCATCCGCCCGAACCCGGCCACCCGGTCCCGCTCCGCGCCCATGCCGCCACTCCCCGACTTCCGCGTTTCCCCAGCGTCGGGATTACCCTATCCCGACGGGGCGTACCCTAGCGGGCACGCCCGGGCCGCTGCGGATCAGGTTGCGATATCGGGATATGGCAGGGTGAAATGGGCGAGGTCCGCGCCGAACTTGCGCTGGAAGGCGAGCGGCTCGTCGTAGTCGCGCTCGAATAGCGCGATGAACAGCGTGAGCGACAGGAACGGGTGCACGCCCAGCTCGAACAGCTTCACGTAGTCGTGGGTGGCGAGGGCCTCGCGCTCGGTGTCGTCGAACCGCGGCCAGCTGCTCTTCTCGCTGTCGGTCACGTTGAGGATGACGCCCGCCCGCTCGGCCTCCCACCAGGCGACGGTGCCGCGCGGGTCCGCCCGGTACCGCTCTACCAGCTCCGGGTCCCGGTCGATCGTGTAGAGGAACTTGTCGAGGAGGTACCTGCTCACTTCGCCGCCCCCGGGTACCAGGTGAAGTAGGCCTCCATCGTGTGGAAAAGGTCGAGGGAGTCCACGTAGTCAGCCGGGACGCCCGCGCCGGCGACGCCCATCATCAGCAGGAAGTCCATGAAGCCGTGGGTCGCGTTGCCCGGCTCCCACAGGGACTCCAGCGACACCTCGCCGAGGGCCTTCTCGATGTCGCCGCTGGCGATCCACTCCACTGCCTTGCGGTCGAACTCCGGGTCGGGCCCGTGCGGCCCGAACTGGCGCGGGCCGCCGAGCTCGAGCGACAGGTGCCCGGTGCCGATGATGGCGACGCGCTGGTCGCTCGGCCAGGACTCGACTAGGTCCCTGATCGCCTGGCCGAGGGCGACGAAGCGCTTGGGCCGCGGCAGCGGCGGGGCGAAGATGTTCGTGTAGACCGGCACGATGGGCAGGTCGGCCTGCGGCCGCAGCGTGATGATGGGGCAGGTCACGCTGTGGTCGATGCGCAGCTCGTTGCTGAACGCGAGGTCGAAGCCAGCGTCGAGGCCGCCGCGGAGGATGTGCGCGGACAGGTCTTCCTGGCCGGTGAAGGTCATTCGCGGCAGGCCGAACTCGCGCTCCTCGTTGTGCCAGTTGCCGTCGTAGAACGGCGCCTTGCCCACGAGGAACTGGGGCATGTTGTCCAGCCACAGCTGGTGGAAGTGATCGCTGCCCACCAGCACCAGGACGTCGGGGTTGGCCCGGGTCAGCGTCTCGCGGAAGGCCAGGATCCTGGCGACCCACTCGTCGGCGAAGGGCGGGCGATCCGGGCCGGCCGACGTGCTGGCCCGGTAGTAGAACGGGTGGTGGGTCGACGCGATGACCGCGGCGATAGTGGCCATGAGTGCTCCGTTGGGTTACGACCGTGGCGTGAACGGCTCAGGGGGGATGGAGTGGGCGTTGCGGTCGACCGAGAGGTAGATGTCGCGCGCGACCGGGGTGCGCATCTCCTCGGCCAGCTGCCCGAGGAGGCCCGCGCACCGGGCCAGCAGGGCGAACCCGCGCAGCAGCTCCAGCGGCAGTCCCAGGTCGGCCAGGACCGCCCCGCAGGCGCCCGCGCCGTTCAGCGGCAGCGTCCGGAGGAGCACCTGCGGGTGCACCCGGCCGATCGCCTCGAACAGGCGCAGGTGGGGGCCGCGCAGGCCCTCCTCCTCGGCGATCTGGATGAGGACGGGGGTCCGCGGGTCGGTCACCTTGTGGACGGGATGCCCGAGGCCGGGGACGAACCTCCCGGCCGCGCGGGCCCTGGTGACCGCGTCGAGGGCGAGCGCGTCGAACGCCGCGTCGCTCGCCGGGGCGGGCTGGCCGCCGGCGGCGGCCTCGGCCAGGACGCCCGCCAGGAACTGGCCGCAGTCCTCGGTCACCCCGAGGAACCGCGAGCCGCCGCCGAGCAGGCCGGACGCGATCGCGCCCTGGACCGAGTCGGGCGCGCTGAGGAAGGTGATGCGGGCCGCGATCGCGGTCGGGGTGAACCCGTGGTCGGCCAGCGCGACGAGGACCGACTCGAACACCCGGACCTCCGCTCGCGTCGGCCGCCGCTGGGTGACCAGCCACATCGCCAGCTCGCCGAACCCGACCTTCCCCATCAGGTCCCCGGCCAGGCTCTGGCCCAGGAGGGTGATGCTGTCGGCGTCCGACGCCCCCAGCGCGGTCGGGTACTCGGTCACAGCAGCCCTTCCAGCCAGGCGCGGATCTCGTCGCCCTGCTCATCGAGGGCCGGCGGGGCCAGGGGGTAGCTGGCCGGGGTGCGGGAGAAGTTGACCGGGTGGCGGACCGCGGGCCGCGCCTTGTCGCCGGTGCCGACGGTGACGACCGGGCCGAGCCCGATCTCCTCGGCGAAGGCGATGCCCGCGTCCACCGTGTTGATGGGGCCGCAGGGAACGCCGGCCGCGATCAGCTCCCGGAACCATTCGGCGGCGGGCTTGGCCGCGAGCTTGGCCGCGAGCAGCGGGCGGAGCTTCTCCCGGTTGGCCGTGCGCCCGGGGTTGGTGGCGTACAGCGGGTCGTCCGCCAGCTCAGGCGCGCCGATGACGGCGCACAGCTTGCGGAACTGCACGTCGTTCCCGGCGGTGATGATCATGTCCCGGTCCCCGGTCGGGAACGGCTCGTACGGGAACAGGCTCGGGTGGGAGTTGCCCATGCGGAACGGCACCGTCCCGCCCGCCACGTACGCGCTGGTCTGGTTGACCATGCCGGACAGGGCCGACGCGAGCAGGGAGGCCTCCAGGTGCTGCCCCTCGCCGGTCTGCCCCCGGTGGTTAAGGGCGGCCAGGATCGCGATCGCCGTGTGCATCCCGGCCATGACGTCGAAGACCGAGATGCCCGCGCGGTAAGGGGAGCCGTCCGGGTCGCCGGTCAGGCTCATCAGGCCCGAGATCGCCTGCACCATCAGGTCGTAGCCGGGCAGGTTGCGGGCACCCTCGCTCTCGCCGAACCCGCTGACCGAGGCGTAGATGATGCCGGGGTTGGCGGCGGCGACCGACGCGTAGTCGAGGCCGAAGCGGGTCAGGCCGCCGGGCTTGAAGTTCTGCACGAACACGTCCGCGCGCCCGGCCAGCGCCCGCGCCAGCGCCAGGTCGTGGTCCTGCTTCAGGTCCAGGGCGACGGAGCGCTTGTTGCGGTTGATCGCGAGGAAGTAGGTGGAGACGTTGTCGTCGGTTACCGGCGGCACCCAGCTGCGGGTGTCGTCGCCAGCCGGGCTTTCCACCTTGATGACGTCTGCCCCCAGGTCCGCCAGGAGCATCGTGCAGTAGGGGCCCGCCAGCACGCGGGAGAAGTCGGCTACGAGCAATCCGGACAGCGGCCCCGGCCGGCCAGCGTCAGTCAATTCCGTCAACCTTTCTGTCGGCTCCATCGCCTTGCCCGTATCACGGACGCCTGTCCGCCTGCCGGGCATGACCGGCGGCAAGCGGCGGTCAGGGAACCTGGCCCGCCGTCGTCACCTGCGGTACAGCATCGCACGCGGCCCAGTCCGCGCTGATCGCGCCCGCCGTGGCCAGCAGCATCGGCAGGTACTCCCCGGTCAGCTTCTCCAGCGAGGTCTCGGCGGCGTGCGCGTTGACGTTCAGCGCCGCGATCACCTTCCCGTCGCCGTCGCGCAGCGGTACCGCGACCGACCTGATGGCCGCCGCGAGCTCCCCGTCGGTCAGCGCCCAGCCGCGCGCGCGGACCTCCCGCAGGGCGGCGGCGCGTTCGGCCGGGCCGGGCTGGCAGCGGGGGGCGATCCCCGAGCGGCCCGGCTCGGCCAGGGCCCGTTCCACGTCGGCGTCGCCGAGGGCGGCCAGCAGCACCTTGCCCAGCGACGTCGCCACGGCCGGGAAGCGGGTCCCGATCGTCACCCGCAGCGCCACGATCTTGGGCACCGCGACCCGGGCCACGTAGATGATGTCGGAGCCGTCGAGCTGGGCGATCGACGAGGACTCCCGGGTCCGCGCCACCAGGTCCTCCATGTGCGGCCGGGCGATCTCCCACTGGCCCCGCGCCAGCACGTACGACATGCCCAGGTCAAGGACGCGCGGCGTCAGCTCGAAGCCGGACGCGGCCGGGCGGGCGTACCCGAGTTGCTCCAGCGTCAGGAGGATCCGCCGCGCGGTCGGCCGGGGCAGGCCCGTGGCCGCCGCCACCGCCGCCAGCGACATGACGGGCTGGCCCGGCCCGAAGGCCCGGATGACGTCGAGGCCGCGGGCGATTGCCTCGATGAAGTCAGGGCTGGCGTCGCGACGGGCCACTGCGCACCTCTCTCAACGGGGTTCTGGCTTTCCCCGCACTGTAGCGCCCGATCGTCCACTTGTCCGCATGCCGGACGCGCTACCTGGGCAATGCCGTGCGGACGGGCTGCGCACGCACTTGACACCGGACAGGCGGAGCGACAATGCTCCGATCAAACTGGATCTGACCGGAAATCGGACATTCGTCCGCGCAAGCTCCTCAAAGTGGAGGGTTTCCCCATGACTTCATCGGCACCGCCTGCATCGACACCGCCTGCCTCGGCGCCGCAGCCGGGCCAGCCGGTCGTGCTCCGCAACGCGACCGTGCTCACGATGGACGACGCGCACACCATCCTCACTGGCGCTGACGTGCTGATCAGCGGCGAGCGGATCGCGGCGGTCGGGCCGGGGCTAGCGGTCCCGGACGGCGCCGCCGAGATCGACGCGGCCGGCGGCATCGTCCTGCCGGGCATGGTCGATACCCACCGGCACATGTGGCAGACCGCGATGCGCGGGTACGGGGCCGACTGGACCCTCACCCAGTACTTCGTCTACTACTACCTGAACTGGGGCAAGATCTTCCGCCCGCAGGACGTCTACGCGGGCAACCTGCTGTCGGCCATCGAGTCCGTCGACGCCGGCGTGACCACCGCCGTCGACTGGTCACACGGGCTGCGGACGCTCGACCACGCCGAGGCGGCGACCGACGCGCTTGAGGCGGTGCCGGGACGGTTCGTCCTGGCCTACGGCAACATCTTCCAGGGCGCCTGGGAGTGGGCGACGGCACCGGAGTTCCGCGACTTCTACAACCGCCGCTTCGCGGGCAAGGGCGACGCGCTCGGCTTCCAGATCGCCTTTGACCTGCCCGGCGTCGAGGGCTTCCCGGAGAAGGCAGCGTTCGAGGTCGCTCGCGACCTGGGCGTCACGGTCACCACCCACGCCGGCGTCTACAACGTGACCGGCGACGCCGGCATCAACCAGATGCACGACGGCGGCTTCATGACCCCCGGCACCATCTACGTGCACTCCGCATCGCTGTCGCCCGACAGCTACCACAAGATCGCAGCCTCCGGCGGCTTCGCGTCCGTCTCGACCGAGAGCGAGTGCAACGCCGGGCAGGGCTACTCGCCCACCTGGAAGCTGCGCAAGTACGGCATCCCGGTCTCGCTGTCGAATGACACCAGCGTCTGGTGGAGCGGCGATTTGTTCGCGGCCATGCGCGCCACCCTCAACGCCGACCGCGCCATGGAGCACTTCGAGGCGCACGGGCGGGGCGAGGGACTCACCAACCACCTCTTGCGGGCGCAGGACGTCGTCGAGTTCGCCACCCGGGGCGGGGCCCGGGCGCTGGGCCTCGACTCCTCCATCGGCAGCATTGAGGCGGGCAAGAAAGCCGACGTGGTGCTGATCAAGAACGACAACTCGCCGGTCAGCTTCCCGGTCCTGCACCCCTATGGCCACGTCGTCTTCCAGGCCGGGCGGGGCGACGTGCACACCGTGCTCGTCAACGGCAAGGCCGTCAAGTACGACCACAAGCTCGTGGGCATCGACCTCGCCGCCGCCCGGCGGGCGATCGACTCGACCATCGAGTACCTGCGAGCCGAGCACGGGCCGCAGGAGTGGGAAAACGGCATGCACCCCGAGATCCCGGCCCATGAACGGCTGAGCAACCCCTATACCTACCGCGAGGACGTCTCGGCCTGGACCGAGCGCGAGTAAGGACCACGTGGCAACGGGGCCCGCGCCGGCAGTGCCCCGGCCCGGGCCCGTGATACGTCAAGGCACTACCAGCCAGCCGGGGCCGGGGATCGCCCGCCCCGGCCCGGCTTTGTCCCTGGTCCCTGGCCTTGGCCTTGGCCTTGGCTTACGCGTCCGGCCAGATCTCGGCCGCGGTCTCGACCAGGCGCTCGAGCTTGGCCCACTGCTGGTCCTGGGTGAGGGAGTTGCCCTCCTTGGTGGAGGAGAACCCGCACTGGCCGGAGATGGCGAGCTGGTCGATGTCGGCGTACTCGGCGGCCGCCTCGACGCGGCGCTTGAGGTAGTCCTTGGACTCCAGCTCGCCGCTCTTGGTGGTCATGACGCCGAGGACGACGCGCTTGCCCTTGGGGAGGTAGCGCAGCGGCTCGAAGCCGCCGGAGCGCTCGTCGTCCCACTCGCAGAAGAAGCCGTCCACCTGCAGGCCGTTGAACAGCGAGTCGGCCACGAAGTCGTAGCCGCCCTCGGCCGCCCACATCGACTGGTTGTTGCCGCGGCACATGTGCACGGTGACGGCCATGTCGGCCGGGCGGGCGCCGATCGCCTTGTTCATCGTGGCAATGTAGGTCTCGTGCTGGTGGTTCGGGTCACCGCCGATGGACGCCACGTGCTCGCGCTGCTTAGGGTCGTTCACGTAGGCCATGGACGTGTCGTCCAGCTGCAGGTAGCGGCAGCCAAGGTCGTACATCCGCTGGATCTCCGTCGCGTAGGCGGCGGCCAGGTCGTCCCAGAACTGCGCGAGGTCCGGGTAGACCTCGGCGCTGATGGCGTTGCGGCCGCCCCGGTAGTGGACCATGCTCGGGCTGGGGATCGTCAGCTTCGCGACCTGGTTGTCGGCCTTGTGGTCGCGCAGGAAGGTGAAGGCGTCCGCGAAGATCGTGTCCCGCAGCGTGACCGGCGCGGTGACGTGGGCCGACGGCGGGGCGTAGGTGTAGCTCTTTTCCTTGCTCTGGAAGGCCACCCGGATCGTGTCATCCTGGACCTGGGTGATGCCGCCGAGCTGGTAGATGAAGTCCATGTGCCAGGACTCGCGGCGCAGCTCGCCGTCGGTGGCGGTCTTGAGGCCGGCCTGCCCCTGCCGCGTGATCAGGTCCGCGATCGCCGCGTCCTCGACTTCCTTGAGCTGCTCGGCGGAGATGGTTCCGGCCGCGAAGTCGTCACGGGCCTGGAGCACCTCATGCGGCCGCAGGAGGCTGCCAACGTGGTCAGCGCGGAACGGGGGACGGTTGTCCGTCATCGCGATGCTCCTTCTGGTGTTTCTGCCGGGTGGGGGGTTGCGTACGATCCTAGGCCGAGCCGGCCGCGAGGCCGCAGGGGGCCGCCCGGCCAGGCGCGGACGTCCCGAATGGCAGGCGCTGAGCGGACACCACCTGCCCGGCCTGGACCTGCCCGGACACGGGCACGACCCAGCGGGATCGGGGCCGCGCCGGCGCCTTCTCCTCAGCCGCAGGGCATTGCCGTATGTCAGCCGTCCAAGCCTGGCGACTCCAGAGCTTCTAGCGCGCGAACATCGGCCCGCGAACGCGCGTCGGCGGTGAAAGTCTCGTTGAAACCCTTGATGATCAAGACGACAGTTTCCCGCGAGTCACAGTCGGGGTTGTCGCAGTACATCTCAACCCGCCCCCGGTCGGCTGGACGGTCCCCGAGGGAAACGAACCACGTCTTCTCACCGCACCACGGGCAGGGCCACGGGCGTTCGGGCGTTGCCGCGCGGATTGCCGGCACATCCGCGCCGTAGTCGTAACTGTTCATAGCTCAGCAGCCTAAACGGGGCGCCGGGCGGGGGCTTCCCTCAGGAAACGGCGTAGAGCCGCTCCGGCCAGGGGGCCCTCGGAAACTACCGAGAAGTAGCGGTACACGCGGCCGTACGGACACGAAAACGGGCCGCTTCCATGTTCGGAAACGGCCTCTGACCTGCGCGCACTCGGAGGGATTCGAACCCCCAACCTTCTGATC
>DATBEM010000241.1:0-2526 GCA_036276115.1 Trebonia sp. | reverse complement strand
CGCTCGAACTCGGCGGCCCCCGGCAGTTCGGCCCGCACGGACCCGACCCGGGGTTCGACCGCAAGGCGGTCGACTGGATCGCCTCGGGCGACATCGAGAAGGCGCTGGGCGAGGTGTCGCTGGGCCAACGCCATCCTCAACGTGCCGAGCGCGGAACGGTCCTCGTGGCTGCGGTTCGACGACGCGGAGCGGGCGGCGCTGGCGGCGCACGACTACCCGAAGCTGTTCGAGCTCGGCGCGCACCCGTTCCTCACGCTGACGTTGTTCATCGCCATGTTTGAACGCGACTACCCGGAACCGCTCGGGTTCCAGCTCGAATATGCCCGCCGGCTGTCCCGCTTCACGCTCCCTTATCCCGACATCACGACCTGAAATCCCCTGCCCGGCCGGGATTATTCGCGCCCTCGCTCCGGTCCGTTCACGAACGGGACGGTACCGTTCGGCGTATGACAACCGAAGGGGATCGGGTGGCCGGATTCGGCAGGCTCGAGGACGGTCTGCGGCAGGCGAGTCCGTGGTACACGTGGGGGCCCTACGTCAGCGAACGGCAGTGGGGCACGGTCCGCGAAGACTACAGCGAGGACGGCGACGCGTGGAATTACCTGCCGTTCGACCATGCCCGGTCACGTGCCTACCGGTGGGGCGAGGACGGGCTGGCCGGGTTCAGCGACATCCACCAGGACCTGTGCGTCGGCCTGGCGCTGTGGAACGGCCGGGACCCCTTCCTCAAGGAGCGGCTGTTCGGCCTGACCGGCCCCGAGGGCAACCACGGGGAGGACGTCAAGGAGCACTGGTGGTACCTGGACGCGGTCCCCAGCCACGCCTGGAACCGCTGGCGCTACCACTACCCGCAGGCCTCGTTCCCCTATGACCAGCTCCGGACCGAGAACGCGCGGCGCGACCGGCGCGCCCCGGAGTACGAGATCCTCGACACCGGTGTCTTCGACCAGGATCGCTACTGGGTCACCGAGGTGACCTACGCCAAGAGCGACGACGCCGCCGAGCTGCTGATGGAGATCCGGGTCACCAACGCCAGCCAGGAGACGGACACCGTCCACGTGCTGCCGACGGCGTGGTTCCGCAACACCTGGTCCTGGGAGGAGTCGCCCGCCAAGCCGTCGCTCACGATCGCGGCCGGCGGCACCGGCAGCGCCGACGCCGCCAGCGGGGTCACCCTCGGCCACCCGTTCCTCGGCCCCCTCGAGCTGCTGGCCGGGACCGCGTCCGACGGCACCGCGCCGGTGCCGCTCTTCTGCGAGAACGAGACCAACAACGAGCGCCTGTTCAACTGCGCGTCGGTCACCCGGTACCCCAAGGACGGCATCAACGACCACGTGGTCAGCGGCGCCGACACCGTCAACCCGGAGCAGGCCGGGACCAAGTGCGCCTTCTGGTACACCCTGACCGTGCGGCCCGAGGAGACGGCCGTCGTCCGGGTCCGGCTCCGGCCACGGCGGGCCGGGAATTCCGGGCCCTCGTTCGGCTCGGCCTTCGACTCGGTGCTGAGCAAGCGCCGGGCCGAGGCGGACGAGTTCTACCGGGCGCTGACGCCCGCCGCCGCGGGCGCCGACGAGGCCAACGTGATGCGGCAGGCGTTCGCCGGGATGCTCTGGTCCAAGCAGTTCTACAACTACGCGGTGAGCACCTGGCTCGACGGCGACCCGGCCCAGCCGGCCCCGCCCAGGGAACGGGCGCTGAACCGCAACGCCCGCTGGCGGAACTTCAGCGCCCGCGACATCATGTCGATGCCGGACAAGTGGGAGTACCCCTGGTTCGCGGCGTGGGACCTGGCCTTCCACTGCGTGTCGCTGGCCCACGTCGACCCCGGGTTCGCCAAGTACCAGCTGGTGCTGCTATGCCGGGAATGGATGCAGCACCCCAACGGCGCACTGCCCGCCTATGAGTGGGACTTCTCCGACGTGAACCCGCCGGTCCAGGCGTGGGCGGCGCTGGAGGTGTTCGTCCTCGACGGCTGCCAAGACCTCGACTTCCTCGCCCGGATCTTCGACAAGCTGCTGGTCAACTTCACCTGGTGGGTCAACCGGGAGGACCTCTACGGCAACAACCTGTTCGAGGGCGGGTTCCTCGGGCTGGACAACGTCGGCCCGATCGACCGGTCCCACCTGCCGCCGGGCGTCGTCCTGGAGCAGTCCGACGCCACCGGCTGGATGGCCTTCTACGCCCTGTCCATGGCGCTGATCGCCTCGGTCCTGTGGCGCTCGGGCCGCCGCCACGGCTCCGACCTGGTCTTGAAGTTCCTCGAGCACTACGCGGGGATCGCCGCGGCGATGGACGGCCTGGGCATGTGGGACGACGCCGAGGGGATGTATTACGATCAGCTGAGCCTGCCCAGCGGGGTAACCATCCCGGTGAAGGCCCGCTCCATGGTCGGCGTGATCCCGCTGCTGGCGGTGTCGGTAGTGGACGAGGAGATGGTGCGCAACGCGATGAAGTTCGGCAAGCAGTTCGCCGCCTTCCTCGCCCGCCAGGGCCTCGCCGACGAGACCAAGCTGCGCGAGCAGGGGC
>DATBEM010000240.1:0-17644 GCA_036276115.1 Trebonia sp. | reverse complement strand
CCGCCACCCAACCGGGTGGCGCGAGTCGCGCGGGAGTCGTGACGGTCCAGCGAGGCATCTGGGGCCGGCCGGCACGCCTGCGGCGGATCCCGGGTACGGGCATGGCGAGCGCCCGCCCCGGCCCGGGCCGGGACGGGGCGGGCGGGCCGTGCTCGCCGGTCAGCTGACGACGCGCCGGGCGAACGTGCGGGTGGCGAGCCCGGTGAACAGGATCGTGCCGTCGACGAGGGCGATCACGACCGCCCACAGCGGCAGGTGGCCGGTGGACGGGGTGAGCACCGCCCGCAGCCCCTCGGACATGTAGACCATGGGGTTGACCAGGGTCAGGATCTGCAGCCAGAGGATCGAGTGGAGCGACTCCCACGGGTAGTACACGCAGCCGAGCATGGTCGCGGGGACCAGCACCAGGCCGGTCATCGCCTGGACCTTGCGCGGCTCCATGAGCGTGCCCAGCAGCATGACCATCGAGCAGACCAGGGTGGAGCCGGTCATCATGATCAGCGCGAACAGCGGCCAGTCGGTGACGTGCACCTGCGGGGCCTGGCCGGGGGCGTGCACGACGAGCACGACCGGGAACACGATGCAGGCGCCGACGAACGACTGGACCGCGCCCGCCGCGATCTTCTGGACGGCGAGCATCTGGACCGTGATCGGCGCGAGCGCCCGGTCGTCGATGGTGCGCTGCCAGGAGAACTCCATCGCCAGCGGGGCCAGGGTGCCGAACACGCCCTGGGTGAGCAGCATCGACGCGGCCAGGCCGGGCACCAGGACGGTGGCGAAGTTAACGCCGCCCTGGCCGCCGCCGGAGGCGACGTGCAGGCCCCCGCCGACCTTGGGCAGCACGTAGGCGAAGGCGAACGCGAACAGCAGGGGCTGGATCACCGAGCGAGTGAAGGTGGAGACCGCGCTGCGCCGCAGCACGTACAGCTCGCGGGCCATCATCGCCAGGAAGGTCCTGGCCAGCGTCGGGTTGGGGACCGGGGCGTCGGCGATCAGCGCCGCGATGTCCTCGGTCGCGGGAACGGCGCCGTCGATGACGGCCCCGCGGGTGGCTGTTGTCATGGCTGCATTACTCCCGGTACTCACGGCCGGTCATGGACAAGAAGGCCGCCTGGAGGCTGGGGCTGAGCTGGCCGACGTCGCGGACCTGCAGGCCCATCCGCGTCCCGGTCGCCACGAGCTCGCCGAGCAGGCCGTCGGGCTCATGGCAGAAGACCCGGACCTGGTCGCCGTCGGTCTGCACCTTGCTCACGCCGGGCAGGTCCCCCAGGCCGGCCCGCTCGGCCATGTCCGGCGGCACGCGCTGCTTGAAGCGGACGGTGATCACCGTCAGCGCGCCCGCGCCGTTCTTCAGCTCGTCGGTCGTCCCGGAGGCGAGGACCTGCCCGTGGTCCACGACGGAGATCCGGTCGCAGAGCTCCTCGGCCTCCTCCATGTAGTGGGTGGTGAGCAAGATGGTCTGGCCCCGGTCGCGCAGCACCCGCAGGATGTCCCACAGGTTCACCCGGGTCTGCGGGTCCAGCCCGGCCGTCGGCTCGTCGAGGAACAGCACGTCGGGCTGGTGCACCAGGGCGCGGGCGATCATCAGCCGCCGGGCCTGGCCGCCCGACAGCTGGTTGGCCATGGCGTTCCGGCGGTCGCCGAGCCCGAAGGCGTCGATCAGCTGCGTGGCCCGGCGCGCGGCCGCCCGGGCCGACAGCCCGAAGTACCGGCTGCGGAACTCCAGGTTGGCGGTCACCGACAGCTGCATGTCGAGGGTGTTGTTCTGGGTCACGACGCCGATGCGGCGCTTGACCGCCACCGGGTCGGCGGCCACGTCGTGGCCGGCCACCCACGCCCGGCCGCCGGTGGGGCGGACCAGGGTGGTGAGCATCCCGATGGTGGTCGACTTGCCCGCGCCGTTGGGGCCGAGCAGGCCGAAGAACTCGCCGCGGGGAACGTCCAGGCTGATGCCGCGCACCGCCGCCACGTCCCCGCGGCCGGACTTATAGGTCTTGCGCAGGTCCTCGGTCCGGATCGCCGCCTCAAGCGCGGGCGGGGACTCCACCGGCGGCCACGCGGTCACGGTTGTCATCTGCCGCATTCCTCCTGTGATAGCTGAAAGGCCGCCCAGCCGGGCGCCTCCAGGGCACCCGGCCGGGCGCGTCGCCGTACGGGGCCTCAGACCCCGCCGCTGACGGTGACCTTCAGGAGCTGGCCGTCGCCGCCCACGCCACCGCTGTTGTTCGTGATGTAGAGGGTGTCCCGGCCGGTGATCGCCAGGCCGCCGGGGACGTTGAGCCCCGCGACCGGGATGTTCGTCAGCGTGCCGTCCCGGTTGAGCCGCAGCAGGGCGGGTGCCATGTCGCGCTTGCCGCTCTCCAGGATCAGCAGGCGGCCCTGGGAGTCGAAGGCCATGTCGATGACCTTGGTGAGCCCGCTGGCGACCAGGGTGGGGGCGTGCCCGGGGACGACCCGCCAGATGTCGGCCGCGCTGGGGTAGTAGGGGTAGGCGGTCAGCTCGCCGACGTAGAACGCGCCGCCGGGCCCGGGGATGACCACGTCGGGGGCGGAGTTCACGACCTCGCTCGGGTCGGCCGCCAGGGTCCGCTGCGGGAACGCCACCAGTTGCGACAGCGAGCGGCCGCGCAGCTGCAGGATGTCGTTGCCGCCGTAGAGCGTGCCCGCAGCGGGGGTGCCGTAGGCGTTGGCGATGAGCATCCCGAACGGCCCGGTCGTCACCCCGAACGGGTTGGAGGTGGCGTCCGGCCCGTACAGGTGGGCCTCCTTGGCGGCCACGTCGGCGACCGGCCGGAGCGACCCGTGCGGGCCGAACACGACCGCCTGGCCCAGGTCGGCCGCGCCCGGGCCGAGCTGCGCGCGGGCCGCGGTCGTGCCGCTCAGGCTGAACACCCCGGTCAGCTGGCCACGGTAAAGGCTGAGGTCCTCCAGGCCCTGGACGAACTGCCCGGCCGCGTTGGAGAACGCCGGCAGCCCGGTCACGATCCGGCTCGACGAGCCGCTGGCCAGCGAGTACGAAAAGACCGAGCCGGTGGCGCCGAAGCACAGGCCGGACTGGCCGCCCGTCGTGCACGGGCCGGTGTCGGCGGCGGCGACGCCGGACTCGGCCACCAGCACCCGCCGGCCGGCCGGGTCGTAGACGATGCCGCGGGGCACGTTCAGCTGGGTCGCCACCGTCGTGACGGTGGTGGCGGGGCTCGCGTCGGGCCCGCCGTCGCTGGCCGCGTGGGCCATGGTCGGGGCGAGCGCCGCGGCCGCGACCGCGACCATGACCGTCCCGGCCACCAGCCAGGGTTTGCTGATGGGTGCCTTCACTACGCGCTCCTTAGTTCCGGGGCGACGGGCCCGGCGCCGCTGGCGACCCGGCCGATCACCTCGCGCATGGACTGGGTGTCGTTGGCGTGCGGGAAGTCCTCGGCCGGCACGTCGGTCCCCAGGAAGGCGCACAGCGGCTCCCATCCCTGGCTGACCTCATAGACCAGGAGCCGCTCCGGGTCGATGCTGGCGATGACCTCCTCGTTGCGCCGGCGGTACACCTCGATCGCGTGGTCCTTGTCGGTGAAGCGGCCCCCGAAAAGGCCGTCCCAGAACATGGTGCTGGTCACGCGGTAAAGGCGTCCGGGCATTGAGCTCGCGGGCGGCGGGCTCTCCCGGCTGCGCAGGGCGAACTGGAAGAGCGTGTCGTAGGTGCTCTTGTACCAGCGCTCGGCGTCGCGGACGGTCAAGATGACCTTCGCCTCGGGGAATGCCTGGGCGATCTGCCGGTAGTAAATGGCCGGCGGGCCGTCCACCGCGGACGCGTACCCGTCGAATACCACTCGCCAGTCGGCGATCTCCCGCGCGCAGATGATGCTTTCCCACTGGGAAAGGCGCTCTTCGCTGTTGATGATGTCGAACATGTGGTAGCAGGGGCCAAGGCCGAGCAGCTCCAGCGCCGCCTGCAGCGACGTGGTGCCGGTCCGGCCGAGGCCCGCGTTGATGACCTTCAGCACGGCGATGTCCTCTCCCCGCTCAGGACCGCAGGGCCGTCTGGCGGACCGAGCCGGCGACCTCCTGGGTGGCCACGTTCACGCGGTTCCACAGGTTGACCAGGCCGATCTGCATGATGAGGGCGCCGAGCTCCTGCTCGCTGTAATGCCGGGCGGCGTCCTGCCAGACCTCGTCCGGCACCGGGTCCTGGCCATCGCGGTCGCTCAGGCGGGTGGCGCACTCGGCCAGCGCGAGCGCCGCCCGCTCGGCGTCGCTGAAGCCGGGCGCGTCGTGGAAGGACGCCACCGCCGCCAGCAGCTGCGCGTCCTGGTCCTGCGACTTGTCCATGTCGCGGCCATTGATCTGGCTGACCCGCAGGCGGACGATGTCAATGGTCCGCTGCGGGAGGCCGACCTTGGCGATCGCCTTGGTCAGGTCGAGCAGTGGCTGCAGGGCATCGGGAACGGCCAGTGAGGGATTGGTCATCCGCGGGGGCATTGGTAATCCTCCTCCTTCAAGTTGATTCCGGCATTCAGCGCGGTCAGGCGGCCATGCCCGCGCGGGCGGCCGCGGCGAGCGCCCGGTACGGGCGGTCATCGTCGATCTGGCCGACTTCCCATTGCAGGCCGACCGCGAACGGGTGCCCGATCGCCTCGACCGCCTCGATGGTCCCGTCGGGCGCCCAGGCGGTGGCGGCCAGGCCCGCGCCGACCTCCTTGACCGCCTGATGGTGGTGGCAGCCGGTCTCGGCCGGGTAGTCGCCGTACATCGCGGCGACCTGGCTGCCGGGCTCCAGCTTCAGGGGGAGGCGGCCGAGGGCGTACCCCTCGCCCGGCCGGTGGCTGTCGTCGCCGGTGACCTCGGGCAGGTGCTGGTGCAAGGTGCCGCCGAAGTGCACGTTGAGCAGCTGCATGCCCCGGCAGATCCCGAGGATGGGCAGCCGCGCGCGCACCGCCGCACCGATGAGCTCCAGCTCGGCCGCCTCGGCGGCCGGGCTGCCGGTGCGGCTGCGCGGGTGGGGCGCCGCCCCGTACCGGGCCGGGGACACGTCCGGGCCGCCCGGGATGAGCAGCCCGTCAAGCTGCCCGGCGAGCCGCTCGGCGCCGGGAACCAGCGGGAGCAGCAGCGGCAGGCAGCCCGCGGCGGTGACGTAGTCCACGTGCGGCTGCAGGGTGAGGCTGACGATCATGCCGGTGCCCTGGAACGTGACCGGGACCGTGCGGGCGACGATCCCGATCACCGGCTGCCCGGCGGGCGTGGCGTTCATGGCCGTCCCCGCCATCAGCCCTGAGCCGCCGGCGGGGCCCAGTTGTCCCGCAGCCACTGCTCGAGGCTGATCAGGCCGGGCCGCAGGCGGCGCAGCGCGGGCACGTCGGCGTGGTAGCCGTCGCGGTCGAGCCAGTCGAACATCGCGGCCAGGTCCTCGCGGGCCGCGCGGAGCCGCTCGATGTCGAGCTGCTGGTACCGGGCCGGGAGGCCCGCGACCCGGCCGAACGCCTCGGCCATCTGCGGCCCGGTCAGCTCGTCGCCGGCGATCTCCAGCGAGCGGCCGATCCACGAGGCGGGGTCATCGAACGCGTCGGCCGCGAACCCGCCGATGTCGTCGGTCGCGATGACCTGCACCGCGGTCTGCGGCCGGAGCCACAGGCCGAGGACCAGCTCGCCGTCGGCCACACGCGGGCCGACGTCGTTGAAGACGTTGCAGAACATGGCCGGCCGGAGCACGGTGGCGGGCAGGCCGAGCGCCGCGATGTGCTGCTCGACGTTCAGCTTGCTCTCGAAGTGCGGGATGCCGCTGGAGCGCTCCACCCCGCCGACCGAGCTGTAGACCAGGTGGGCCACCCCCGCCGCGGCCGCCGCGTCGGCCACCGTCTTGCCCTGCCGCTCCTCGGCGTCCGTGCCGCCGGGAATCCGGAAGGACTGCACGCTGTAGACCCCGTGCACGCCCTTCATCGCCGCCTGGACCGACGCCTCGTCGTTCAGGTCACCCCGGACCAGCTCCGCGCCCAGGTCCGCGAGGGCCCGGGCGCCACTCGCGCCCGGATCGCGGACCAGGGCCTGCACCGTCCACCCGCGCTGCAGCAGCTGGCGGGCGACCGCGCCGCCTTGCCGGCCGGTGCCGCCCAGCACCAGGATCGTCTTGTCGCTCGTCACGCTTTGCCTCCCTGTCATCGCCTTCACAATGCGCGACGGCGCAGGTCAGCGTCATCCTGAATATTGCCTAGGCGGCCGGGGCGTTCAACCGCGCACGCGGCCCCCTTCGTCGCCGGGCGGGCCGCGGATTGGTGGTGCGGCGACATCGTTTGAAATGCGCTCACCGGGTAGCTGAGCTGGCGAATACAGGAGGTTTACATGGCTACCTGGGTGTGGATCCTGATCGCCATAGTTGTCGTGGTAATCGTCGGCCTGGCCGTCGTCGCGGCCCGCCAGCGGCGGTCGGCGGCGCTCCGCGAGCGCTTCGGCCCCGAGTACGACCGGGCGGTCGCGTCGACTGAGGACCGGCGAGCGGCCGAGGCGGAGCTGCGCGAGCGCGAGCGGCAGCACTCCCTGCTTGAGCTCAAGGAGCTGCCGGAGGCTGAGCGGGCCCGTTACGCCCACGACTGGCAAGGCATTCAAGAGCACTTCATTGACGAGCCGGTCGAGGCGGTCGTGTCGGCCGACGGCCTGGTCTACAGCGTCATGGAGGCGCGCGGCTACCCCATGGGGGACTTCGACACGCAGGCCGACCTGGTGTCGGTCGACCATCCCGCGGTCGTCGACAACTACCGCTTCGCGCACGGCGTCCGCGAGCGGGCACAGGCACAGCAGGCCAGCACCGAGGACCTGCGGGACGCGCTGCTGCGCTACCGCTCGCTGTTCAGCGAGCTACTGGGAGTGCCGGAGGACCAGGTGCGCGTGAACGCCACCAGCCGCCGGACAGTCACTGGGAACGAGGAGGATGTCCCTGATGAGCAACTCTGAGACCACCCACGACAAGCCGCTGAGCACCGAGGAGATCGCCAACGCGGGCCGTCATGACGACGACCAGGGCTACGGCGACCAGGCCGGCGACGACCGGGGCTTCGGCCAGCCGGGCTACGGCGACCAGGCCGAGTACGCCGACGGCACCGGGGCGCGGTCGCTGCCCGACGGCGACGTCGACCGGGACGGCACCCGCCCGGACCTGCCCGCCGACACGGTGGACGGGCAGTACGGCGACCAGGCCCGGTACGGCGAGGCCAACAACGCCCCCAACGCCCAGGACTCCCTGGACGGCGCCACGGCCGGGGAGCGGAACTACGCCCCCGGCGACGAGGCCCAGTACGGCGACGAGCGCTACGGCGAGGCCAACAACGCCCCCAACGCGCAGGACTCGCTGGACGCCACCACGGCCGGGGAGCGGACCTACGCCCGGGCCGACACGGTGTACGGCGAGGGTGGCGAGGGTGAGGCCCCGCGCCAGGACTACGCCCAGGCCGACACGGTCTACGGCGAGGGTGGCGAGGGTGACCTCCAGCGCCAGGACGACGGCGTTCCGGTGACCGGCGTCCCGGTCGCCGACGCGGCTGCGACTGACACTGCCGCGACCGGCGCTCCAGCTACGCACGTGCCGGCCACGAGCGTCCCGGCCCGCGATGTTCAAGCGGCCGACGGCCAGGGCGCCGAAGCCCCGGTCGCCGGCGCGCCCCGCAACGACGCCGAGGCCGCCCGGCCGCACGCGCAGCTGCTGGCGGACCAGGAGCTGGCGGACATCATGGCGCAGTGGAAGGAAGTCCAGGCCCAGTTCGTGGACGAGCCGCGCCAGGCCGTCGCCGACGCTGACGCCCTCGTCGCCGAGCTGATGCAGCGGCTGGCGGAGACCTTCGCCAGCGAGCGCCGCGAGCTCGAGGAGCGGTGGTCCGGCGGCGGCGAGGTGTCGACCGAGGACCTGCGGCAGGGCCTGCGCCGCTACCGCTCGTTCTTCGAGCGCCTGCTGAACGCGTAGCGTCGCGTTCGCGGCAGCTCGCCGCACGGTCGGGCAGACGGCCGGGCAGTGAGGCCGGCGGTCCCGGGGGCATCGATGCCCCCGGGGCCGCCGGGCCATGTCCGGGGCCGTCCGGTCGCCCCCCGGGCCGCGGGCCGGGCGGTCAGTCCAGGCGGAAGCTGGCGACCTGGCCGCCGTGCACGGTCACGGTGCCGGCCGGGGCGGACTCGTCCCGCCAGACCACGTAGTCGCCGGCCGCCAGCGAGGGGAAGACGGCGGCGTGCACGGACCCGCCGGCCGTCGCCCGGGCGCGGACGACGTTGTGGGTGCGCGCCTGCTCCTGGCCCGCCGGGGAGATCTCCACCTCCGCCTGGTCGCGGCCCGCGCTGGTGAGGATGATCAGGGCACCCGTGCCGCCGCCGATGTCGAGCAGCAGGTTGTCGCTGCTGGCGGGGGCGTGCTCGGGCGGGACGGTGTCGTGCATCGGCTTCTCTCCAGGGGCCGGGCCGCCCGCGCCCGGAAGCGGGCGCGGGCGGCTGTGCTCGGGCTAGCGGCTCGGGCTAGCTGGACGGGGTGGTGTACCCGGAGTGCGGGACGCCGAGGTACGGGAACGTGGTGAGGTAAGGGGCGGTGAGGTCGGCCGGGGTCAGCCCGTCGGTGACGGCGCTGGCCGCCGCGTCGGGCGTGTACGTCTTGTCGACCAGGGCGTAGGTCGCCCCGGCGATGGCGCGCAGCTCCACCGCGGTCACGTCGTCGAAGACCCGGCGCCCGTTCGGGAAGCCGGCCAGGTCACCGCCGAGGATCCCGTAGATGCTGGGGCTGGACGACGGCTTGACCGCCACGTTGAGGCGGAGCATGTCCGCCTGGGTGGCGCCGGTGTAGTTCTGGAAGCCGGGGACGACGCCGGCCGGGAGGCCGGTCAGGAGGATCGCCTCCAGGTCGGCCCGGGCCTTGCCCGAGGCGTTGAGCGCGGCCAGGTTCGGGAAGACGCCCGGGTACAGCGTGGGCAGCAGCTCCGCCAGGCCCGGCTTGGCGACGTACGCGGCGAACTGCTTGTCGTGGGCGGGCGCCTGGCTGTTCCAGAAGTCCTTCTTGCCCATCGGGATGAGGACCTCGTTGACAAGCGGGTTGCCAAGCCGCGAGACCTGGGTGTACGGGCCGCTGTTGACGTACAGGTGGTGGTCGGTGTCGTAGACCCGGGCGCGCTGCCTGCTCGCCGTGGTCCAGATGCCGATCGACGCCTTGGGGTTGCTGACGTCGCCCGGCTTCCAGCCGCCCTCGGTCAGGTCGGCCACCGGGACCTGGATGGCGATGGAGTGGACGTTCAGGTCCTTGGTGGCGTTGACGCCCGGGCCGTTGGTGGGGAAGCCGGCCAGGCCGAAGTGGTTGTGCGCGCTCGCGAACGGGCGCAGGTCCCCGAGGTCGAAGATCGAGCCGAGGTCAACGTAGAAGCCCTCGGCCCGCTGCCCCGCGAACACCGTCCGGCCACCGGGCAGGGCGTGGTTGGCGGCGCTCGCGAGCGACGCGTAGTCCGGGGTGGACAGCGGCCCGATGTTGCAGGGCGGGCAGGCCAGGCCGTGGCCGAGGACGTCGGACTTGCGCCCCGTCACCCGGGTGACGCTGTAGGACTGGCGCCGGTTCCAGTTCGGGCTGGACAGCGACTGGATCGGCCCGGTGTTGTACAGGAACGTGTCGGGGTTGGCGACCGTGGTGGTGAACCGGAACTGGTAGGTCACGTCGGCGCAGCCGTCGTGGTTGTTGTCGACGTGGACCTCGTACAGCACGTCGTCGCCGAACTCGTAGAAGTTCGGGCCGCCGGCCGGCCCCTGGAGCGGGACGTAGTTGGCGATCAGGGTAACGGTGCCGGACTTGTCGGGGCTGACGAACGCGTACACGTCCGAGCTGTCAGCGACCGGGTCCTTGGAGATCCCCGGTGCTTCGCGATGTGAAGACATGGCTGCGACTCACTCCTGCTTTCTTCGGGCGCCGGGGCTATCGGACGGCCCGGGCGAGCCGGGCGGCGAGCTGCGGGTCGGTGACGCGGACGTGCCGGGTCCCGGTGTAGAGGTCCACCACGCCGGTGCGAGCGTCGTGGACGTGCACGACGAGCGGCTCGTCGTGCGCCTCGGGACCGGCCTCGCCGGCCGTCGCGGCGTGGGCGGGCGCGGCCACCGCGCCCGCGAGCACCCCGGCCGCCAGCCCGGCCGCGCCCAGCCCGGCCGCGCCGAGGAGCATCCCCCGCCGGGTCGCCCCCGCGCTGCCCCCCGGAGCCTTAGCCTGGCCGGCGCCGGGCGCCGGCGCCATCCCCGGAACCCGGGACTCCCCGGCAACCTCAGGTTCCTGTGGGGCCAGTGTTTCTGATGTGGATACAGTTCGTTCCCGCTCGGGCATGTGCCCCTCCATCTGGATGCGGACCCGCATGATCGCCTGGGCCGCTAACCCCAGGCAGATGCGATTCGGAGCCCGGACGCGGGCGGATTGGCCGGCCGGCGGGCGAATCGGCCGGCCCGAGGGGCACCGTGCGCGCAGCGGGGACCGGGCCCGTGCGAAGTAAAATCTCACCTGTTGGATTAAGTAGTAACGTGAGCGGCTGTTAGATGCCGGCTGCCCAGGCGAGATACCTCAGAACCCATCAACCCCAGGAAACCCTCCCCGTTCGGCTACGGAGAGCGCAAGATTTCCCGGACCGTAACAAGTCGCCGCATGCCGTTAACCTTCCGCACAATGTTTACTAATTCTTAGTATTGACGGAAAGCCTTATGAATGTGATCTTACTTCTGACGCCGCATCCGTGGCGTCGCCCCTGCAGCGCATCGTCACGGCCGAGCGAGAGAGCACCCGCCAACATCGGACTCCCGCCCCGCCGCGCGCTTGTGCTGCCGTGCTCACGAAGGAGCATGAATTGAGAATCGGATCGGACAGGACCCGGCGCGCAGCGCGGCCCGGCAAGCGCCTACGGCGCGCCGGGATCCTCATCGCGGCGGCCGCCGCGGTGCTGGCGGGCGCCTCGACCGTGGCGAGCGCCACCAGCGCCGTCGCCGCGACGCAAGCGGGCGTGGGCGTCAAGCATGCCTGCGCCACGCCCGCTAAAGCGGGGACGATGCAGTGCTTCGCCCTCATCAACACCACGGTGCAGACGAAGACCGCCGCCCAGATCGCGGCGACCCCGAACGCCACCCCGTCCGGGTACGGCCCGTCGCAGTTCCAGTCCGCGTACAACCTGGCCTCCGCCGCCGCCTCGAGCGGCTCCGGCGAGACGGTCGCCATCGTCGACGCCTATGACTACCCGACCGCGCAGGCGGACCTGAACACCTACCGGTCGCAGTACGGCCTGCCCGCCTGCGGCTCTGGCTGCTTCACGAAGGTCAACCAGAACGGCAGTGCCACCCCGGTGGCGCCCGCGGCCGGCTCCACCGGCTGGGACGTGGAAGAGGCGCTCGACATCGACATGGTGTCGGCGATCTGCCCGCTGTGCCACATCACCCTGGTTGAGGCGAACAGCCCCAACAACAGCGACCTGTACACGGCCGAGAACACGGCCGCGTCGCTGGCCAAGTTCGTCTCCAATAGCTGGGGCGGCAGCGAGTACTCCGGTGAGGCCAGCGACGCCAGCACCTACTTCAACCACCCTGGCGTCTCGATCACCGTCTCCGCGGGCGACACCCCCGGTCCGGAGTTCCCGGCCGAGGCCCCCGACGTCACCGCGGTCGGCGGCACCACGCTGAGCACCTCCAGCAACTCCCGCGGCTGGACCGAGAGCAACTGGTCCGACTCCGGCGGCGGCTGCTCCACCCAGGAGCCCAAGCCGACCTGGCAGTCCTCGTTCAGCGGCTGCAGCAAGCGCGAGGACAACGACGTGTCGGCCGACGCGAACCCGAGCACCGGCGCGGCACTTTACAACAGCTACAGCGCGGGTGGCTGGGAAGAGGTTGGCGGCACCTCCGAGTCCTCCCCGATCATCGCCGCCACCTACGCCCTCGGCGGCAACCCGACGGCCGGCACCTACCCGGTGCAGAACATCTGGACCCGCGCCCCCGCGGGCCTGTACCCGGTCGGCTCCGGTTACTCCTCCGTCCCCGGCTGGGGCACCCCCGACGGCACGTCGGCCTTCGCCCCGAGCGGCGGCGGCACCGGCGGCAACACCGTCACCGTGACCAACCCCGGTAGCCAGACCACGGCCACCGGCACGGCGGTCAGCAAGCAGATCACCGCCACTGACTCCGCCTCCGGCCAGACCCTGACCTTCTCCGCGACGGGCCTGCCGACTGGCCTCTCGATTAGCACCAGCGGGCTGATCACCGGCACCGCGTCGACCGCCGGGACCTACTCGGTGACCGTCTCCGCCCACGACACGACCGGCGCGACCGGCTCGGCCAGCTTCACCTGGACCGTCAGCACCAGCGGCGGCGGCGGTGGCTGCACCGCGGCCCAGCTCCTGGGCAACCCGGGCTTCGAGACCGGCTCGGCCGCGCCGTGGACCACGACCGCGGACGTGGTCAACGAGAACGGCTCCGGCGAGACCTCGCACTCCGGTTCCTGGTACGCGTGGCTCGACGGGTACGGCACCACCCACACCGACACCGCGGCGCAGAGCGTCAGCGTGCCGAGCGGCTGCAGCACCTACACCGCCAGCTTCTACCTGCACATCGACACGGCCGAGACCACCACCAGCACCCAGTACGACAAGCTGTCGGTCCAGGTGCTCAGCAGCACCGGCTCGGTCCTGTCGACGCTGGCGACGTTCTCCAACCTGAACCACAACACCGGCTACACCCAGCACTCCTACAACCTGGCCGCCTACGCGGGCCAGCACATCAGCCTCAAGTTCACCGGCACGGAGGACTCCAGCCTCCAGACGTCGTTCGTCATCGACGACACCGCCATCAACGTGAGCTGAGCTAACCGGCAAGCACGCGGGCTAACCCCCGCGCTCGCGTGAGGTGCCGCCCGGCCGCTGGCCGGGCGGCACCGTCATCTCCGGGCCAGCACCGTCATCTCCGGGCCAGCACCGCCATCTCCGGGCCGGCACCGCCATTCCCGGGGCCGGCGGCGTAGTACTGTGGCCGCCGGGCGGCCGCGGGCCCCGCGGCCCGGAGAGCATCGGCGGAGTGCGCGATCGGCGAGCCAGCGGTCATCGAGTTCCTGTTCCTGCCCGGCCTCGCGGACATCGTCGCGGCCGAGCTGCGCGCCCGGCTGCCCGGCCTCGGCCCGGTCGAGCCGGTCCCGGGGCGGCCGGATTCCCTTGTCGCCCGGTACGCGGGCAAGCGGGCGCGGCTGCTGGACCTGGCCACCGTCGTCGCCCCGTTCGAGGTCCTCAGCTTCCCGGTCCCCCGCCCGCGCACGCTGGCCAGCGGCGAGCACTTCCCCGCGATCGCGGCCGCCGCCCGCGAGGCCATGCGCCTGGCCCGCGGCGACGCCGCGACGTTCCGGATCGACGCGGCCGGGGCCGACTCGCCCGGCTACCGGCAGCTCGCGGCCCAGCTGGCCGACGCGACCGGGCTGGCCGAGGCCAGCGAGGGGGGCGAGCTGCTGCTGCGGTTCCGCCGCTCGGCCTACCTCGACGGCTGGGACGTGCTGGTGCGGCTCAGCCCCCGGCCGCTGTCGGCCCGGCCGTGGCGCGCCCGCGACTTCCCCGGCGCGGCCAACGCGACGATCGCGGCCGCGCTGAGCGCGCTGACCGGCCCCCGGGCCGGGGACCGGGTCGCGAACCTGATGTGCGGGTCGGGCACGCTGCTGATCGAGCGGCTGCTGGCTGCCCCGGCCGCCGTCGCGGTGGCAGTGGACCGGGACCCGGGCGCGCTGGACGCCTGCGCCGACAACCTCGACGCGGCGGGCCTGCTCGGGCGGGTGGCGCTGCTGCCGTCCGACATCGGCGACGACGACTGGGCGCAGGCCGGGCCGTTCGACGCGATCGTGGCCGACCCGCCCTGGGGGACGCTGCTGGGCGACCACGCGTCCAACGAGGCCCTGCACGCGCTGCTGCTGGAGCGGGCGCACGCGGCGGCGGCCCCGGGCGCCCGGCTGGCCGTCCTCACCCACGAGATCCGCCTCATGGAGCGGGTCCTGGCCGGCGCCGCCCGGATGTGGTCCCCGCGGACGGAGCTGCGCGTCTACCAGAAGGGCCACAACCCCCGGATCTACCTGCTGGACAAGCGCTAGCCAGCAGGGCGGGGACGTTGAGCACAGGCCCCCTGGTCCTCGCCGGCCACAGCCTCAGCAGCAGTAACAGAGGCTGAGCAGACACAGCACAGAAACCTGCGCGGAGGCTGAATTTCCGCCGCCGATTGCTTCTCAGCGGCGGCCATCTGCGAGAGCATCTGAGGCGTTCCGCCCTTTTGGCTCCCGGCGGCAGGCGGGCGGGACACGGGATCCAGGCATCGAACGGAGATCAGATGCACCATCCGGAACGCCCAAGCCGCTTGCCCCTGGCCGGGGCACTCGCGGCCGGCCTCACCGCGGCGATCACGGTGCTGGCCATCGCCAGCCCCGGCAGCGCGGCCACGGCATCGCGCCATCCGCTGACGGGCGCGGCCGCCCGCCAGGCGGCCCATAGAGCATCCCTCGCGGGCACGGCCGGCGCCGCTGGCCCGGCCGACTCCGGCGGCACCACCCCGCCGACCAACGACCACGGCGGCGACGATGACGACCTGGCCGACTCCATGGCCCAGTACAACGCCGAGCGGACCGCGCCGGCCGGCTACCTGACCGGCGACGCGATCGGCAGCGCGGCCCGGCAGGCGGCGGCCCTGCCGCGCGCCGGCGGCTCCTGGCAGCAGGTGACGACGCAGGTCTACAACGGCAATCCCGCGGACTACACCGACCCGTTCTGGTCGAACGTCGGGTCCGGCTTCGGCGTGGTCGCCGGCCGGGTCACGGCGCTCGTGCAGGCGCCGGACGGCGCCTGGCTGGCCGGCTCGGCCGACGGCGGCGTGTGGCGCTCCTACGACCAGGGCGGGCACTGGACGCCGACCAGCGACAGCCTGCCGGACATGTCGAGCGGGGCGCTGGCGGTGGACCCGGCGACCCGGCAGGTCTGGCTGGGCACGGGCGAGGCCAACGAGTCGTCGGACTCCTTCCAGGGCGACGGCGTGTGGGCCACCAGCAACGACGGCCGGTCCTGGCAGCAGGTCGGCGGCCGGAACGAGCCCATCGGCGCGCGCACCATCTACCGCCTGAGCTTCGACCAGTACGGCGACGCCTACGCGGCCACCAACAACGGGCTGTTCCGCTGGGACGCCCGCGCGCACCGGTGGTCGGAGGTCCTCGACCCGGCCGGGGCAACGGACTTCCCGCCCTATGACCAGCAGGTGACCGACGTGGCGGTCGTGCCCGGGACCGGCGGCCGGGACGTGATCGCCGCGATCGGCTGGCATGGCCCCGGCAACACCGCCGACAACGGCTTCTACTCCTCGGGCGACTACGGGCGCTCGTTCACCCGGGTCACCCCGTCCGGGGACGTCAACGCGGCCGACATCGGCCGGACCACGTTCGCCTACTCCAGGGACGGCAGCAAGCTCTACGCGATCGTCCAGTCGCCCGCCGAGGACGCGGCCGGCGACGAGACGGTGCTGCAGGGCATCTTCGCCGCCTCCGGCACCGCCCGCGAGGCCGCCAGCGTGGCGGGCCCGTGGACGCTGATCGGCAATGAGGCCAAGCTCGCCGCGACCGGCTCGGCCCTCGCGGTCGGCTCCGGCTACGGCGTCGGCATCCAGGCCTGGTACAACGAGGACCTCGTGGTCGACCCGGCCAACCCCGACCACGTGTACGCGGGCCTGGAGGAGGTCTACGAGTCCGCCAACGCCGGCAGCAGCTGGGTGACCGCCTCGCCGTACTGGAACTACGGCCTCGCCTGCGGCGACTCGTGCCCGAACGCCACCCACCCGGACCAGCACGCGATGATGATCGCGGACGGCAAGATCGTGATCGGCAACGACGGCGGGGTCTACAGCCGCCCGCTGAGCGACGACCAGATGTACGGCGACTGGTCCGACCTCAACGCGACCCTGCACGACCTGCAGTTCTACGACGCCCGGGCCGGGACCCGGCCCGACGGGTCCACTCAGGTCGTCGGCGGCCTGCAGGACAACGGCACCCTGGTCGAGGACAACGCCGACCTCCCGCAGGCGGTCGAGCCGGCCGGCGGCGACGGGTTCTACGTGGTCGTCAACCCGGCCAACGCCGACCAGTGGGTGGGCGAGTACACCGACGGGGCGGAGTACTCCACCACCGACGGCGGGCACACGTTCACCTACTACCTGAGCCCCACCTGCGACGGCCAGGAGACGGTGGGCATGGACCCGCGGCCGGACTGCGACGACAACGCCCGCTTCATCACCCCGCTCGTCCAGGACCAGCAGGCCGCCACCACGTGGGTCACCGGCGGCGAGGACGTCTGGGTCACCACCGCCGGCTGGAACAGTGCCTGCACCGACGCGGCCTGCGACTGGAAGCCCGTCTACGACCTGGGCGAGGACCACGCCGTGACCGCGCTGTCGTCCGAAGGCGACGGCAGGGTCATCTACGCGGCCTGGGTCGGCGGCGGCGGCAACCCGGGACCGGGCTTCTCCTCGGGCATCGCCACCAACTACGGCGGCACCTGGCACCAGGTCTCCACCACGGGGCTGCCGGACCGCTACATCGCCGGGGTCACGGTGGACCCGGCCAACCCGGCCCACGCCTACGCGATCTTCAACGGGTACTCCCGGCGGTTCATCCCCGGCGGCGGAACCGGCCACGTCTTCGAGACGTGGAACGGCGGCACGTCGTGGACCGACATCTCCGGCAACCTGCCCGACATCGCGTCCGACGCCCTGGTGCTCAGCCACGGCCAGCTCGCGCTGGCCACCGACTCCGGCGTGTACACCGCGCGGGAGTACGGCGGCAGCCGCACCCGCTGGTCCCGCCTGGGGTCGGGACTGCCCAACGTGGCCGTCGACGACCTCACCGTCGGGCCGGCCGGGTGGATCTACGCCGGCACCCACGGCCGGGGCATCTGGCGATTCCGGTTCTGAATTCAAGGCCCGCCAGCGCCCCCTGAGGGCCGCGCGGGCGGCAACCGCCCCGGTCAGCGCCGCTGCCCGGGGCGGCTCCCATTCCGGTTCGTACGGGACAAAGGCTAAGCTCTGGGATTGCTGAACAATTTACCGGGAATTAGTACCGTATCCAGGTCTTTTGTGTGACCATCTGGAGCAGGCCTCTGGCGGGGATGCAGGTGGGAGGCAGGACGGGACATGGGATACCAGCATCGAATGGAGGCGGGATGCACGTATCGAGGCGCTCGCGACGGCTAGCGCTAGCTGGGTCGGTTGCGGCGGTCCTGGCTGCCGCAGTCACCACGCTAGGAGCAGCCGCGCCGGGCGCGACGGCCCTGAGCACTCACCAGGCGCGGGGCGGGGGGAGCAGCATCCTCGCGGTGTCAATCGCCGGGGACATCGTCACCAGCGGCCCGAGGTCACTCGCCGCCGACGCGACGACCGGCGGCCCGAGCTCCATCGCCGGCGACGGCGGCCCGAGCACGATGGCGGCCGACTCCATCGCCGGGGACGGCGGCCCGAGCTCCATCGCGGGTGACGGCGGCCCGAGCACGATGACCTCGATCGCGGGGGACGGCGGCCCGAGCACCATGGCCTCCATCGCCGGCGACGGCGGCCCGGGGGCGATGGCGGCCGACTCGATCGCCGGGGACTTAGGGCCAGGGCGCCCCATGAGTGCCGCGCGACCGCCAGGGCGGTC
>DATBEM010000239.1:0-20844 GCA_036276115.1 Trebonia sp. | reverse complement strand
ACGGCCGCTCGCCGTCTTGGCGGCCGCCGGTATCGCCGTCGCCTCAACTCGCCACCCCGGCGCTCGCCGGGCCGCCCACGGCCGCCATCCCGGTCGGCAGCAATCCCTGGGGAATCGCCGCCGACGCGGCCACGCGCACCGTATACGTGGCTAATGAACTTTCTAACACCGTATCCGTGATCAGCGAGGCCACTGATACCGTCATCAAGGCCATCGCGGTCGGCAGCACCCCGCAGGGCGTGGCGGTAGACCCGAATACCAATACCGTATGGGTGGACAATGACGCAGCGGGACCGTCTCGGTGATCAGCGCGGCCGCTAACGTCACTGTCGGAAACGGCCACGGAGCCTCGCGGTAGATCCCGGTGACGGCCCGAACGGTACGGTCTTCGTCTCCAATGGCAGCTCCAACTCGGTGACCGCATTCCCCGAATAACCGGCGAGGCCACGAGGGGCTAAAGGGTTATTCCTCAGCCGGGCCGGCCGGAGGGCCGGCCCGGCTGAAGGCGTACGGCTGGGCGGCGATCGCGGCGCCGCCGGCGACCTTGCCGCCGGCGATCAGGGACGGGACGTCCGCCAGGGGCGCTTGAGGCCGGCTCCCTGGCGTCCCTGACTAGCCCGCTGATCGGCGCGTTCTCTGGTGGCATGGCCTGCCTGGCAGCGGCGGTAGTCACTGGCGTAGCCCTACCGGGCCTGGTCACCTACCGGCAGCCCCACGAGTAACGCGTACCCTTAGCAAGGCCTTGCGCCGGTTCGCCCTGAATACGTCACCTGACTGATGTCTTGCACTGCAAGTTGCAGCAGTCTTCTCACTACGAAGTTCAATGCAACCGAGGGCCAGTGGCAAGGGCCCGTAGTGAGGGGCGAGACCCGGATGAACGCGATGGCGGTGACCCGTCAGGCCGAGCTGTACCAGTGCCGTGTCCGGCTGACGGCCGAGCCGACCGCGCCGGGACACGCCCGCGCCCGGGTCCGGCAAGTCATCCGCGACTGGGACGTTCCGGTCGACGAGGACGTTGCCATGCTGCTTACCAGCGACCTGGTCACTCACGCTATCAGGGCGGACAGCGGCGGAAGCATCACCTTGGTGATCCGCTGCCTGGCGGCGAAGAGCGGGCGGCCCGCCGAGCGGGTCCCGCGGTTGCGCATTGAGGTTCACGACTCGTCACGCTCGCGGCTGGGGTCGGCGGATGCCCCCTCCGAGGGCGTGGCGGCGGAAGGGGTGCTCGCCGCGGTCGGCAGCCTGTCGGCCGAGTGGGGCTCCTACCGTACCCCTGCGGGGCTTGCGTGGTTTTTCACGCTCGCGTTCATGCCCGACCTGGCCGTGGGTGCAGATCGCGACCCGCAGGGGAACTCACGTGGGGACGGCGAGGCGTGAGCCCCGTCCGGCTTGCCGTCCCCACAACCTTATAACCGTGTGGAACCTGTTGCGAACAAGGCCTTTGGAGACAAACTGATGGAAGCCGCTGGCAGCGGTCGACCCCGCTGGTGCAGCCACGCGACGCGCGTGCGCGCGGCTGAGGTGTGGGCCCGCCTGGTCGTGCCCGGTGGCTTCATCCCCGCGGGGCAGCGCGCCCGCTGCCCGCACCGTCAGCCCGAGCCATGCCGGCAGCGGGTGCGGCGGCCACAGGGCCGGGCGTGCCCCGACCAGCACCCGCTGGCGAGCGCTGCCTGGCCGCGTCCCCGGCGTCGCCACGCAGGCGAGCCGCCTCGATGGCCGGGCCGACGGCGATAGCCGCGAGCAGCAAGAACGCGGTGAGGAAGGCGGCCCGGCCGCTGCCGTCATTGTTGTCCCAGGAAGAACCGATCCGCAGGAAGACCGTCGCGACCGCGACCGCCAGGCCCGTGGCGAGCTGCTGTGAGGTTGCCAGCAGGGTGCTCGCGTCGCGCATGTCGCCCGGCGGGGTATCGGCGAACCCCATCGTGTTGTAGGCCGTCATCCCGGTCGAGCGGAATACTCCCTGGGCGACCGCCAGCAGCGCGATCAGCGCGAGCGGGGTGCCCCCGGTGACCAGGCCCAGCAGCGCCACCACGACCACGGTGCCGATCGTGGACGCGATGAGGTAGGCGCGGAAGCCGAACCGGTTGATCAGCGGCGTGGTGGCCGGCTTGATGCCCACGTTCCCGACGAAGACGAACAGCGTCACCGCGCCCGACTTCACCGGCGACCACCCGAACCCGGTCTGGAACTCCAGCGGTAGCAGGAACGGCATCGCCCCGCAGACCAGGTAGTACATCGTCCCGCCGACCTGCGTGACCCGGAACGTGTGCACCCGCAGCGTCCGCAGGTTCAGCAGCGGGTGGGGCGCCCGCCGCAGGTGCCAGACCGCCCCGGCCAGCAGCAGCGCCGCCCCGGCCGCGCACGCCGCCGTCGGCGCGACCGGGGGGCGGGCCAGCGCGGCCAGGTGGGCCGTGTACGTCAGCCCGCCGAGGCCCGCGCAGGTGAGCAGCACCCCCAGCCAGTCCAGCGGGACGCTGACGCCGGTCCCGGGCAGGTCCTGGATCAGCCGCCAGGCGACCGCGAACGCGGCGATGCCCAGCGGCACGTTGATGAGGAACATCCAGTGCCAGGAGGCGTAGGTGGTGATGAACCCGCCCGCCAGCGGCGCGATCACCGGCGCGATGAGGCCCGGCCAGACGACATAGGACGTGACCGTCAGCAGGTCCTGCTTGTCGGCCATCGAGATGACCATGTTCCGCCCGACCGGCACCATCATGGCCCCGCCCGCGCCCTGCAGGACCCGCATCCCGACCAGCATGCCCAGGCTGGTGCTACTGGCGCAGCCGACCGAGGCGAGGGTGAAGACCGCGATCGCCGACAGGAAGATGACCCGGTTCCCGTACCGCCGCGTCAGCCAGCCCGACAGCGGGATGAGGACCGCCAGGGTCAGCAGGTAGGCGGTGACCACCAGGCCGACCGACGCCGGCGTCGCGTGCAGCGACTTGCCGATCTGGGGCGTCGCGGTGGTGACGATCGTCCCGTCGAGCATCTCCATGAAGAAGCACCCGGCGACGAGCAGGGAGGTGTTGCGGTGCCGCGCGGTGATCACTACATCGATTATGCACCGGGCGGTATAGCCCCACTCGGGAGGATCGGGGCATCCGGGGGCAGGCGGCGGATCTCGGGCGCGTAGGGGTCAAGCTCACCGGGCGCGAAGCGGACCAGCTTCATCGCCCACCACAGGCGGTCGCCCGGGTCGCCTTTGAGCTTGTAGGACCCGCCGGGGAGGTGGCCAGGCCGGTGCCGTCGGGCACCCGCCAGATCCGCGCGGTCCCGTCGTCTGAACCGGTGGCGACCATGCCCCGGCCAGGGAGCCACCCGTCAGCACCACGCCGGTCAGGCCGGCGTCGCTCAAGTTGGCCCCGGCCAGGTTCACTCCGTCGAGGCGCATCCCTCCAAGGTTAGCGCCCCGCAGGCTGAACCCGCGTAGGTCGCGGCCAGCCAGGTCGGTGCTCCGGAGGTCCACCGCGCTCAGGTCGAAGTCGCGGACAGGCCCTATTCGCGGACCGTGCGGGGCAGGTCCCTGTGGCCCGGGCTGGCCTGCGTGATTCGCGCTCACGGCCGTGACGCGGGGTGTGATGAGGTAGTTGAGCAGGATCATCGCGTTATCCGCCCATGTCCCCATCCTTGGTAAATACCACCGCTTGCCCTCGCCTGGCGCTAAGTCGGGGCAGTTTCGGCGCGCCCCCGCGAAGCAGTGAGATGCATGAGCAGCCGGGTCCGTGAAGCAACCGATGCCTCAGTAGTTGACGGAGGTGACGGCGAGCGGGAGCGTTATTGGTGTGGCGCGGATAAACGCCCAGGTGGCGGCCTACGTATGACGTACGCGGGCGCGCCAGATCATATACGTCACCTGACTGATGTCTTGCAGTGCAAATTGCAGGACATTTTTCTTGTCAATCGGCACGCGAGACGACGGACCTCCGCCGGCTCCCGTGAGCTCCCGTAAGGCAAGGAACACGATGATCACGATGGCGCCGCCCACACCCAGCCGCCGCGACACGGCCGTCCCCCAGCAGCCCCCGGCGGGCGACGGGCCGGCCGCGCCGCGCCCCGGCCGCGAGGCCCCGCGCCCGGACGTGCCCGGTGACCCGGTCGACTGCCAGGTCCCGCTGGCGGCCGACACGGCCGCCGCGTCGCAGGCGCGGGCATTCCTGCGGGCGCTCATCGGCGCCTGGGGGCTGCCGGTGGACGTGGACATCGTCCTGCTGCTGGCGAGCGAGCTGGTCGCCAACGCGGTCACCCACACCAGCGAGGGGGCGCCGGCTGACGGCGCGGGGGACCGGGCGGTCACGATGACCGTGCGGTGCGCCCGGGGGAAACTGCGGGTCGAGGTTCATGACGGGTCGCGCTCCATGCCGGTCCCGGCTCCGCTGCGCGCGGACGATGACGCGGAAAACGGTCGTGGATTGATGCTAGTCGATGCGCTCGCGGCCGAATGGGGCTTCTACCGGACGCCGGGCGGCAAGGTCGTCTACTTCACCTTGCCGTTCGACGCCGAAGCCTGGTGACGCCATAGACGTGAGGACGGCGGGCCGTTGCCCCCGGCGGCTCGCCGCCCTCACCCCTTAAGCCACCCGCTAAGCCCACGGCCAGGACAGTCCACGACACCGAGAACAAGATCAAGGGGAGACGTGCGAATTCCATCACTCGGGAGCCCGCCTGGGGAGCCCGCCTGGTTCAAGAGCTCGCTGAGCTACAGCAACGGCGCGTGCGTCGAGGTGGCCAGCCTGCCCGGCGGCCACGTCGGCGTGCGCAACAGCCGGGACCCCGGCGGGCCGGTGCTGCGGTTCACGCCGGACGAGTGGTTCGCCTTCATCGGGGGCGTGCGCGGCGGCGAGTTCGACCGGTTCGCGGCGGGCACCGCCGGGCTGGCGCGGCTGTAGGGGGCAAGAGCGCGGGCGCGCGATGACCTCGCCGCCCGTGGAAGGACGCAGGTGCTCGTCCCGGCTCGCCGTCCCCGGGGCGGGCACCTGCCCTCCTTGCATCTGATAACAGCAAGAGGCGCTGGCGCCGGGCAGCCGAAGCGCTCGCCCCGGGCGGCCGGCAGGACCGGCGGTCAGCCCTTAGTGACGGTCACCGACGTGATGGCGACCTTGTCCTTGGGGACGCCGCCGCCCGCCTCGGCGAACGTGCAGGAGGTGCCGGCCGCGGCGACCTTCCGCAGCACCGACAGGCCCGCGGCCGAGATCGTGCCGAACGGCGTGTAGGACGCCGGCAGCTGGGTGTCCTGGAAGACGAGGAAGAACTGGCTGCCGTTGGTGTTCGGCCCGGCGTTGGCCATCGCGACCGTCCCGGCCGGGTAGGTTGCCCCGGCGAGGTTCTCGTCGGCGAACGAGTAGCCCGGGGTCCCGGTGCCGATGGTCTGGCTGTCGCACGACAGCGCCGCGCTCGCCTTCGCCGTCGGGTCCCCGCACTGGAGCATGAACAGCCCGCCGTCGGTCGACAGGCGGTGGCACTGGGTGCCCGCCCAGAACCCGGCCTGGGCCAGGTGCACGAACGAGTTGACCGTGCAGGGCGCCTTCGCGCCGCGCAGGCTGATCCCGATGTCGCCCGCGCTGGTGTGCAGCACCGCCGAGTACGTGGCGGCCGGGTCGGCCGTCGAGGGCGGCAGCGACACCGAGCCGCCCCCGGTCGGGGTGTAGGTGCAGGTCGCGGTCCCCGCCGCCCCGGCCGGCGCACTGGAGGCCGAGGGGCTGCTGGCCGAGGGGCTGCCGGCCGGCGTGATCGCGGCCGCCGATGAGCTCGCGGGGGTGGTCGCCGGGGCGGCGGCCGGCTGGCTGCTACTGCTTGAGCAGCCGGCGACCGCGAGGGCGAGGAGCGCCGCCGGGGCGGTCAGCATGATCCGGGTCAGCGTAGGCACGACCGGGACCATATCAGTTCCGCCCCGGCCGCCCGCGCGAACGCGGCCCGCGCGGTCGCGGCCCCAGAAGGGTCAGTACCGCTGCTGGCCGTACTGCTGGTCGTAGAGGTGCTCCGCCTGCCGCTGGGCCTGGAGCTGTGCTTCCTCGCGGTTGAGGTGGTTGTAGTGGCCGCGCTCGAAGTGCTTCTCGACCTCGGCCGTGACGAACCCCGCCAGCAGCTCCTTGGCCAGCTCGTGGTGCTCGGTGTAGCCCTCGTTCTCGCGGTGGTGCTCCCACATCCGCATGGCCTCAAAGCCGGCCGCCCCCGCGATCAGCTCATGCGTGACCTGGTGCCGCGGGTGGTTGTCGTCGTTGACCCGGTCGAAGGCGTCCCGGGCACCGAACATGTCAAAGAATCCCATGTCACCGCAACTTAGCCGGCCAGCCGGGCGGGCCCGACGACGAAGCCAGCGCGCTCCCGGGGACGGCGCGCGCCCAAGTTAGCAAGAAAGGCCAGAAATTATGACATCCGCGCCACCTGTTCAGGGCGGCTGTGCTTTGCTCGGCTGAGTTGTGTTCAGGATGGGGAGTTCGGCGTGAGCGCATGGGTGGTACCGGGGTACGAGGAACGCCGCCAGCTGGGCCAGGGGGCCACCGGGCGGGTGGTGGCCGCGATCCACGAGGGAAGCGGCACGCCGGTGGCGGTCAAGTACCTGTCGCCGCGGCTGTACCGCGACACGGCCTTCCTCGACGCGTTCCGGTCCGAGGCGGAGCTGCTGCGGTCCCTGGACGTGCCCGAGATCGTCGGGATCTACGACTACGTGGAGGCGCCCGGGCAGGGCGCGGCGATCGTCATGGAGCTGGTCGAGGGCGTCTCGCTGCACCAGATGATCACCGAGCAGGGCGCGACCACCCCCGAAGGGGCGCTGTCGGTGCTCAAGGGCTCGCTGGCCGGCCTGGCGGCCGCGCACTCCCTCGGCATCGTCCACCGTGACTACAAGCCCGAGAACGTCCTGGTCGACGGCGACGGCACGAGCAAGCTGGCCGACTTCGGGGTGGCGGTCCGGTCGGGCAAGAACGCCCCCGCGGCGGGCACCCCGCTGTACATGGCGCCCGAGCAGTGGACGGGCGGCCCGGCCAGCCCGGCGAGCGACATCTACGCCGCCTCGGCGGTGTTCTTCGAGTGCCTGACCGCCGCGACGCCGTTCTCCGGGCGGATGGGCGAGCTCGCCACCGCCCACGGGACCGGCGAGGTGCCGCTGCTGCAGGTGGCCGAGCCGGTGCAGCGCATCATCGTGCGCGGCATGGCCAAGGACCCCCGTGACCGCCCCGCCAACGCGATGGCGTTCATCGCCGAGCTCGACTGGGTCGCCGAGGGCGCCTACGGCCCGGACTGGGAGCACCGCGGGCGCCAGCAGCTCGCCCGCCGTGTCGCCGCCCTGCTCGCGCTGGTGGCCGGGGCCGGGATCGCGGCCGGGGCGGGCGCCGCCGCGGCCGCCAGCAGCGCCGGCGGCAGCGGCGTCCTCGGGACCCTGCTGCACGGCCTGCGCGGCGGGGCCGGCGGCCCCCGGTTCCTGGGCCCGCACGGCGGCCGGGCGGTCGGCGCGGCGACGGCCGCCAGCATCGTCGCGGTGGCCGCGATCGGCGGGACCGCCTACGTGCTGACGGCGGGCCGCCCGGCCCACTCGGTCACGGCGTCCTCGGGCACCGTGGCGACGGACACCCCCGGGACCCTGGCCGGCACCTCCGGCGGCGACGGCGCGAGCCCCTCCGGGCCTGCGTCCGCGCCGGCGACGGCCACGCCCTCGCCGACCCCGTCGGCCACCGCCACCCCGAGCGCGCCCCCCACCGCGACCATGACCCCGACGACCACCGCGCCCGCCACCGCGCCGCCGCCCGCCAGTGCCTCGCCCCCCGCCAGCACGCGGCCGCCCAAGGGCCCGGCCAGCAGCGCCCCGCCCAGCGCCAAGCCCCCGGCGAGCAGCGCGCCCCCCGCCGCCACCGTGAGCGTCGCCCTGGCCAGCGCCCCGCCGGCCGGCGACGTGGTCACCTGCGGGACCCAGCCGCCGACGTTCACGATCACCGGCACCATCAGCTCCGGCCAGGCCGTAACCGTGACCTACCAGTGGTCCGGGGCCAGCGGGGGCTCCGGCACCCAGGCCATCCAGGCCGGCGGCTCCATCACCGTGAGCAACACCGTGGCCGCCCCGTCGACGACATGGTCCGGCACCGAGACGCTCTCGGTGACCACCCCCGGCGGCGCCAGCAGCTCCCTGCCGCTGTCGGTCACCTGCACCAGCCCGACCGGCTGACCCGCCCCGGCCCCGGACGATAATTGGACCGCGCGGTCCAGCACCGGGTAGCGTGCGGGCATGGGGCTGACGGCCAAGGGGCAAGCGACGCGGCAGCGGATCATCGAGGGCGCGAGCGGGTACCTGCTCGGCTGCGGTGACGGCGAGGTGACGCTGGACGAGATCCGGGCGATCAGCGGGACGAGCAAGGGGCAGATCTTCCACTACTTCCCCGGCGGGAAGGAGGAGCTGCTGCTGGCCGTGGCCGAGCACGAGTCCGCGCGGGTCCTGGCCGACCAGCAGCCGCACCTGGGGGCGCTCACCTCGTGGGCCGCCTGGGAGCGGTGGCGCGACGCCGTCGTGGCCCGTTACCGGGCGCAAGGCCGCAGCTGCCCCCTCAACGCGCTGATGTCCCAGGTCGCCACCCCGGGGGCGGAGGCGGTCATCGCCCGCCTGCTGCACCAGTGGCAGGCTCACGTGCGCGCGGGCATCGAGGACATGCAGGCGTCCGGGCAGGTGCGCCCCGCGCTCGACGCCGGCCAGGCCGCGGCCGCGTTCGTGGCCGGCATCCAGGGCGGCGTCGTGGTCCAGCGCTCCACCGGCAGCACCGCCCACCTCGAGGCGACGCTCGACGCGCTGATCGGCTACCTGCGCGGTTCCTGACGGCCGGGCACGCCCGCGATTCTGGACTTGCGGGTCCAAAATCTGGTCCTTAGGCTCGGCTCCATGACACAGCCTGAGAGCACCCGCCTGGCCGGGAAGACGGCCCTCGTGACGGGATCCACCAGCAACATCGGGCAGGCGATCGCGCAGGCGTTCGCGGCCGCGGGCGCCCACGTGGTCGTGACCGGCCGCGACGCCGGGCGCGGGGCGGCGGCGGTCGCCGCGATCCGCGCGGGCGGCGGCGCGGCCGACTTCGCCCGGGCCGGCCTCGACGGGTCCCCGGCCGCCAGTTGGCAGCTCGCGGCCGACGCGACCGCGCTGCTCGGCGGCCGGATCGACATCCTCGTCAACAACGCCGGGATCTTCCCGCCCAACACGACCCCCACGGTGGACGAGGGCACCTTCGACCGGGTCTACGCCGTCAACGTCAAGGCCCCGTTCTTCCTCACCCAGGCCATCGCGCCCCAGATGGCCAGCGTCGGCGGCGGGGCGATCATCAACCTCGGGTCGTGGATCGCGCGGCTCGGCATCGGCATCAGCGCGCTGTACGGCTCGACCAAGGGCGCCCTGGAGACGCTGACCCGCGCGTGGGCGGCCGAGTTCGGCCCGCGCGGCGTCCGCGTCAACGGCATCTCGCCCGGCGTGATCGCGCCGCCCGCGTGGTCGGCGGACGGCGACTACCCCGGGGCCGTGTACATGCGCGGCACCCCGGCCGGGCAGGCCGGGCACCCGGACGCGATCGCCGCGGCGGCCGTGTACCTCGCCTCCGACGAGGCCGCCTTCGTCCACGGCACCATCATCGACGTCGACGGCGGCCGCGTCGGCGTCGCCGTGGTGGCGGGCCCGGCCCCGGCCGTGGGCTAGGCCGGCGCCTGGCCCTCGGCGGCGGCGTTCTCGGCGGCGGCGCGGGCGAGCAGGTCCCGCGCCAGCGCGGCGACGTCGCCGTGCATGCCCGGGGCGGCCAGGACCAGGTGGGCCATCGGCTCGATGATGGTGACCTCGCGCTGCTGGTAGGCCTGCACGCCCGCCAGGAACCGCTCGGCGACCAGGCCGGCCACGTCGGGCCGGATGGCGGGGGCCGCCCAGGCGGCGACGACGAGCGCGTTCATCGCCGCGTCGGCCGCCCAGTCCTCCACCCCCAGCAGCAGGTCCACCAGCACCGCCCGGCGGGCCGAGCCGTCCCACGGCTCGTCCGCCTGGTGGTGCAGCAGCCCCAGGCACGCCCACGCCTGGGCCGAGCGCGGCCAGTAGACCGGGGAAGCGTCGTGCATCCGCTGCCACCACGGGACCGGCGGCGGCGGGGGGACGTGCGCCATCAGCCCCAGCAGCTCGGCCACCGGCAGCCCGGCCAGCGACACGGCCGCGTCGTAGGCGGCGACCGGGTGCGGCGGGTACCCGTCCGCGGCGACCGCGTGCAGCGCGGCCACGGCCGCGGCCGGCGGCGGGGGCACGGCCGGGACCGCGGTGGCCCCGGCGTAGCTCCACAGCCGGTAGCGGCCCCCGGCCAGCGGCACCCGGATGTCGGGGTCGGGGGTGGCCGGGTCCTGCGCCAGGTCCAGCCCGCGCAGCGCGGCCTTCGCCGCGGCCATGGCGCTGGGCACCTCCAGGGCCGACAGGGTCAGCGTCAGGCTGGTGTCGCTGGTCTTGGCCACGCCCCCGTCGGCCGCGATGTTCCGCAGCAGGTTCGAGATCGCCTCAGTCGGCGGCGGCACCATGCCCAGCCAGCGGCGCCCGTGGCAGGCCTTGGCCAGCATGACCGCCGCGTACGCGTGCTCCGGGTGCTCGCGCCACCAGTCCGCCAGCGCCACCAGGTGGGCGATGTCCCCGTCGCGGGCGTAGCGCATCTCGCAGGCCGCCGGGAACGCCTTCTCGTGGCCCGGGTCAATCGCCAGCCCCTCGTCCAGCATGGCGATCGCCTCGTCCAGCCGCCCCCGCCGGGCGAGCGCCTCGGCGATGTCGGTCCGCAGGTCCACCGCGCCGGGCTGCCGCTCCAGGGCGCGCAGCCAGGCCGCGTGCATCTCGTCCAGCCGGCCCGCGCTGCGCAGCGCGTACCCGAGCATGACGGCGGCGTCGTAGCTGGCGTCGGCCTCCTCCGCCCGCTGGCACCAGGCGACCGCCTCATCGTGGGAGCCCAGCCGCCGGGCGAGGGCCGACAGCGTCCCGAGGAGGTCGGACCGCTCCTGGTTCAGCGTGACGACGACCCGCGCCACGTCCAGGAACGGCGCGAGCGGCTCCCGCAGCTCCTCCTCGGCCGGGTCGGTCAGCGATAGCGCCAGGTGCTGCAGTGCCTGCGCGGCCCGGTCGGCGCTGAGGCGGCTGGCGACGTCCGGCACCGGCGGCCCGCCCGGCACGGCCAGCCAGCCCTCCGCCCACGGCCGGCCCGGGATCGTGGCGGCGGCCTGGCACAGCAGCGCGAACGCCTCGTCCAGGGCGCCCGCGCCGGCCAGCAGGTAGGACCGCGCGAGGACGGTCCCGATGTAGACCCGCCCCCGCATCGGGACCAGGTCGCCGGCATCGGCCGTCCCGGCCGCCATCTCGTCCAGCAGCGCGTACGCCGCCCGCAGGCCCGGATCGCTCGCGATCGCGTTCCCCGCGTGGCTAGCGGCGTGCGTGACGTCACCCCCGTCGAGCGCGACGCGCGCGAGGGCGAGCTCGCCCTCGGCCTCCGTCCGAGCCTCCCCGACGCCCTCCGACACGGTGTCCCTTCCATGATCCACGCTGACCCGGTTTCGCCACCCTCACCCGGGACAGACCATAGCGCACCCAATGCCGGCGAAACCCCGGTTTGCCGCCGCCGGTGCCACCGCTGTCAGCAGTGCCGCCAGCGGTGCGGCCGGGCGCCTCGCGAGGGCGCCGGTAAGGTGGCCGGGTGCGGCCGGACGGGGACATCACCAGGGGGACGACGGCCCCCGGCCGGCTGCGGCGGGCGGACCGGTGGATCACCGGCCCGCTGCGGCCCGTCCTGCTGGCCGGCCCCCGGCCGCTCGTCATCGACCTCGGCTACGGGGCCTCGCCGGCCACCACGCTGGAGCTGTACCGCGCGGTCCGCGCGGTCGCCCCCGCGGCCGAGGTGACCGGGCTGGAGGTCGACCCGGACCGGGTGGCCGCGGCCCGCCGCGTCCTGGCCAGCCGCCGGGCGGCCGGGGACCCGCTAGCCGGGCTGTCCTTCGGGCCGGGCGGGTTCGAGCTGCCCGCCGCCCGCCGGCCGGCCCTCGTGCGCGCGTTCAACGTGCTGCGCCAGTACCCCGAAGAGCGGGCCTGGGCGGCCTGGGCGCGGCTGCGGGCCGGCCTTGCCCCCGGCGGCGTCCTGGTCGAGGGCACCTGCGACGAGATCGGCCGCCGGTCGGTCTGGGTCACCGTGCCCGCGGCTGTGCCGGCCGGGAGCGCGCCCGCGGCGGGGGAGGCCGCCGCGGGGCCGGCGGCGCTCATCACGTTCTCGGCCCGGGTCGCGGCCCTGGGGCGCCCGTCGGACCTGGCCGAGCGGCTCCCCAAGGTCCTGATCCACCGCAACGTCCCGGGCGAGCCGGTGCACCAGTTCCTGCGCGACTTCGACCGGGCCTGGGACCGGGCCGCGCCCTACTCCGCGTTCGGCCCCCGGCAGCGCTGGCTGGCGGCGGTCACCGCGCTGGCGGACCACTGGCCGGTGCTGCGCACGCCCCCCGCCGGCGGCCGGCGGCGCTGGCGGCTCGGCGAGGTCACGCTGCCCTGGGCGGCGCTCGCCCCGCCCGGGCGGAACTGGTGACGCGCCCCTGGCGCAACTGTGCGCAACTATTGTGGTCGGTATTTGCTATGTCATAGTTTGTCCGCGTGACGCCGGTGAGCGGCGTCACCGGGGGGAGTGCGGGTGAGCCTGTTCGGCGGAGGCCTTTCGGCGGCGGCCGCGCTGCGCGCGCGCATCCTGGAGCGCCTCGGGGCCGAGGAAGAATGGACCCGCGCCAGCGACGACCTCGGGCTCGTCGCCTGGATGTCCGGGCCGGCGGTCACGTTCTTCCGCATCGGCGACGGGGCCGAGGGAACCCCGGACCTGGGCATCTTGCGGATCGTGACCCCGGTCGCGGCGATCGGGGACGCCGAGGCGGCGCTGGCCGAGTGCGACCGGCTCAACCAGGGCGCCATCACCAGCCGCTGGACGGTCGAGGTCGACCGGCTCGGGGCCGACGCGCTCGCGGTCGCCTGCACGTTCATCGTCGGCCCGCACAACCTCGGCCACCTCGAGGCGTTCGCCACCTGGTGCGCCCGCGAGCAGATCGCCGCCGCGATCGCGCAGATCACCGGTGGCATCGCCCGCCGGGTGGCCGGGGCGCAGGCTGGCGGCCCGGCCGGCCCGGTGGCCGCGCCGCACCCGTGGGGGCCCTACCCGGACTGGAGCCTGCGCCCCGGCGCCAGCGCCGCCGTCCGCGGGTACGAGGACGACGCCCGGCCCGGCCGCGCGGAGTCCAGCGCCCCGCTGGCCCGCGCGCTGGTCGAGGCGTTCGAGGAGCTCATCGCCGAGATGGCCGAGCAGGGCACCGGCGAGTGGGGCGCGTGGACGGACGCCACCGTGCTCACCTGCGAGACCCCGATGACCTGGGCGCAGTACCCCGACGACTTCATCGGGCAGGTCTGCGACGAGGCCCCCGACACCGCCATCATGACCGCCACCCGCGACGACCACCCGCGGGCCGGCAACGGGCTGCGGGTCGCCCTGCGCATCCCCTGGAGCCCCGTCGAGCAGGCGCTGCAGGCGGTCGCGCGCATGAACCGGCTCGACGCCGAGGTCCGGGGGGCCACCCACAGCCTGGGCGCGTGGTCGCTGGAGTCGCAGCCGTCCGAGGACGGCGGCGACGAGCCCGGCTACGTCTACTCCGTCTACCTGCCGGCCGCGCTGGCCGGGGCGCACGGCCCGGCTGACATGACCGCCCTCATGCGCGAGGTCCTGCTCACCGTGGCCCGGCAGGGCCTGCTGTGGCGGCGCATGCTCGCCGCCTCGCTGCGGACGTGGGAGGACGACCATCCCTACGTGGGCCTGGCGGCCCGGCCCGGCGACACCGCCTGGCACGGGCTGGCCTGGGGCGAGACCGGCGAGGGGCGCAACCCCGGGGCGCAGGCCCTGGACTACCTGTACGCGCAGTGCGTTGGCGCTGACACCGACTGGGCCGACGCCCGCCCGGACGGCTTCACCTGGTGGCCCTACGAGCAGGCCCAGCACGTCGCCGTCATCCCCGGCGACACCGGCGACACCGGCGACGAGCCGGCCCTGGCCGTCCTGCGGGTCTGGACCGACGTCCGCCGCGAGGTCCCCGCCACCCCGGCCGTCCTGGCCGCGATCGCCCGCCTCAACGCCCGGCTCGGCCGGTCCGTCCTGGTCCTGGCCGACGACGGCACCCTGTCGCTGGCCTGCCACCTGGCCCTGGCCGACGAGGGGCCGTGGGTTCGGCGCTGGGCGCACGCGCTGGCCGTCGACCAGTACTCCACCGCCCGGGACCTGGCGTTCGCCCTGCCCGCCGCCGGCCAGCCGGCCAGGTCGTCACACCAGTTCGCGGGCCCGCGCCCCGACCGCGGTGAGCTCCTGGGCCTGCGCGACGCCATGTACGCCCCGCTCGCCCGCGGCACCCGGCCCGCCCTCACCACCCGGGTCGCGCTCCTGGCGACGGCCGGCCTCGGCCTCCTGCCGCACCGGCTGGCCATCGCGGGCGACGGCGGCGTCGAGTTCACCTGGCATCCCTCGCAAGGCGACATCGACCTGCCGGTCGACCCGGCCATCACCGTGCGGGCGTTCGTCGGCGACACCGGCAGCGGCCCGGGCTGGGTCGTGCGCACCCGGCTGCCGGTCACCGCCGCCGCCGGGGACAAGGCCCGCTGGTGCAACGAGCAGAACGCCGCCCTGCTGGACGGGCCGGGCGCCGCCCACCTGCACGTGACTGGCGGCTGGGGCCTGGGGCCCGACGGCGAGTGCTGCCTGACCACCTGGCTGTCGCCCTTCATGGTGAGCGGGGAGTCCAACCAGGTCCAGCAGTTGCTCGGCCTCATGCGCGACCACCAGGGGGCCGTCTTCGCCGCGCTGGAGTCGGCCGGCCCGGCCACGGTGGACTCGTCCCCGCTGACCCCGGCCAGCCTGGCGGCCGGCCTGCGCGAGGTGCTCGCCTCGCTCGGGCGGGCACTGGAGCACGCGGCCGGGTACCGCTGGTCGGTCGAGGCCCGGGACGTCGGAGTCGTCGTCACCTTGTCCGGCCCGCTCGAAGACGGGGCCGACGCCGCCGAGCTGGCGGAGGCCGGCCCGGCCGGCGGCGACGCGGCCGACGACGGCCGGTTCCGCACCGTCGTCCAGGTCCCCGTCACCTGCCACCGGCCCGAGCTCGGCGTCCTGTACGCGGCCTACCTCGGGCAGTCGCTGACCCGGGTGCAGACCCCCGCCTCCTACGACCTGGTCCCCGGCGAGCTCCCGCGCTGGAAGTTCAGCCTGGACCAGGTCGGCTACGCCGTCTGGCGCCTAGGCCAGGAGGGCATGCTCACCTGGCCCGAGGGCGACCCGGCGGGGCGGTTCGACGCCGGGCCGCGCCCGGGCAGGCTCGAGATCGTCTTCCGCAGCCCCGACCGGCTCTACCAGTCCGCCGCCTTGCGGGTCGCGGGCGTCATCGACAGCGACGCGCTGCCCGCGCTGCCCCACGGGGAGGCCGGCGACATTGACCTCCTCGGCACCTGGCGGCGGCGCGAGGACGGCATCGCCTACGAGGTGACCGTCCCCCCGGCGGGCACCGTCTGGGGCTCGGAAGGGCCCGCCGCCGAGACCCTGACCTGGATCGTGCGCCATGTGGTGCGGCACGTGCAGGCCGCCGTCCCCGGCGGCGGCGCCTAGCGCGCGGCCTGCGGGCGCCATCACAGGGACAGTGCCATCACAGGGACAGCGGGGCCGGCTGCGCCCCGCCGGCCAGGCGCAGGCCCGCCCGCTGGCAGAACTCCGCGGTGACCTGCTCGGTCGCCAGGGCGACGGGAACATCGCCGAGCCACATCCGGGCCGAGGACTCCACCGACAGGCGGGGCCCCGGGGCGCCCGCCTGCCCGGCGCCGCGGCCGCCCCGGACCAGGTGCGCGCCGAGTGGCTCGCGCCGCACCCCCAGGCGGGCCAGGGCCTTGCCGAGGGGCACGTCGGACGCCGGCCCGGCCGCATGGCCGGCTTCGGGGATCCCCAGCTCCCGCCGGGCTGAGGCGGGGATGCGGTGCGCGATGACCAGCGAGGTCACCTCGGCCGCGACGAGGCCGGAGGTGATGGTGCGCAGCCGCCCGGTGCGGAAGTGGCCGCCCGAGCCGGGGTCCACCCGCAGCTCATGGCACTCCGCGGCGGTCAGCGCGCGGTCGGTCCGCCCCGTCAGCTCGATGCGAACGCGCTCGCCCGCCAGTTCCTCGAACAAGAGGGTCGCGGGGCCGATGTTGCGGGCGAGGAGCGCCACGACCGAGGCCGCGTCCTGCGCGCTGTGCGCCGCTGGCCCGGGTGGCGGGGCCAGCAAGTCGACGGTGTCGGTGATCGCGGCCAGCTTCGCCGCGTTGCCAAGGTCCGGATGCACGAGGATCAGCCGGATATCCCTGATGAGGCCGGTCAGCAGGTCCCGCAGGGCATCGCCCATCTCCGGGTCCCGGAGCCATGCGAGTGAGTAGCTCATAAGCTAAAAGTAGTCATTCGATTACGGAACGCGCTAGACCGAAAGAGCCACATTCTTCAGCATTTACCGGTCCGTCAGCCACGGGAGCCTTACCTGGCCACAATGGTGCACTGCAGTCCCGGCAGCACGGGGACCGGCCGGCTAGCCCGACGTCACCGTGAGCACGATGACGTTGCCGCTGAACCGCACGCCGCCCTCGCCCACGCCGGACCCGGCCGGCCGGGTGACGACGCGCTGGGCCACGGTCCAGCCCCGGGCGCGGCCGGCCGCCGCGACCGCGGCGGCGAACACCCGCGCCCCGTCCTCGTAGCCATTGGCGTACGTGCCGGTCAGGGTGCCGGGACCGCCGTTGACGCAGTGATAGGCCCCCGAGGAGTGCACGATGGCGTACGCCTTGTCCTTCGCGGCCGGCTCCAGGGTGCCGTGCGGGGCGACGCACATGGTCTCGATGCTGGCGGCCGCGAACCACGCGCCCTGGGCGCTGCCGGGCACGGGCTGGTGCCAGAGGCGGACGTGGTCTTCCGTGCCGGACAGGGACCGGGTGTTCCCCCCCAGGCAGCCGGCCAGCCGCCAGGCGAGGTCCTGCGGCGCGTAGCCCGCCCCGGTGACGTTCGCGCTCTCCGAGGAGATGCACTTGACCTTGATGCCGGCCACGCTGACGGACGAGGCCACCGAGACCGTCTTCCAGCTGCCGAGCGCCTGCTGGATGCCGGCCAGCGAGACAGTCGAGCGGGCGCTGACGATCACGTTGAGCGGCTCGACGAACGGCGGTATCGCCGGCAGCGGGGTCGAGGCCCGGGCCGTGTCCCAGTCGGCCGGCGTGCAGTAGTCCCGGTTGCACGAGCTGGCCGGGGGCGTGCTCCCCGCGCGGGCACTGGCGCTCGCCGAGGCTGTCGCCGGGGCGCCCGAGGAGGCGGGCGCGGCCCCCGGGCCAGCCGGCTTCGCGCAGGCGGCCAGCGCGAGCGCCACCGCGGCGGCGGCCAGCCCGCGGGCAGCGCGCCCCGGCCGGGGGACGAGGCCAGACTGCGGTGCGCGGGACGAGATGGGCATCAGCCAAGTATGCCGGGTTCGGCCACGGCGGCCATCGGCGGTAGCGTGGTCGCCGTGGCGGGACTGGTGGTCGAGGTTCGCGGGCTGCGGGTGGCCTATGGCAAGGTGGTCGTGCTCGACCAGGTCGACTTGTCGGCCAGCCGGGGCGAGATCGTCGCCGTGACTGGCGTCAACGGCGCGGGGAAGTCAACCCTGCTGTCCTGCCTGGCCGGGCTGCGCCGCCCGTCCGGCGGGCAGGCCACGGTGCTGGGCGGCCCGCCGCGCGACACGGCCGACTTCTGGCGCCGGGTCGTCTTCGTCGCCGACCTGCCCACCTGGTATCCCGGCCTGACGGCGCGCGAGCACCTGGACCTCGTCCGCCTGGCCAACGCCCCGGCCGACGGCTGGTGCATGGACCCGGCCGACCTCATCGACGCGTTCGGGCTGGCCAGCCGGGCCGACGCCGTCCCCCTGACCTTGTCCTCGGGCCAGCGCCAGCGGCTGTCGCTGGCCGCCGCCCTGGCCCGGCCCAGCGACCTGCTGCTGCTGGACGAGCCCGAGCAGAGCCTGGACGCCAGCTTCCGCGGGGAACTGGCCCGGCTGCTGCGGGAGGCCTACGCGCCCAGCGGCGGCACCGTCATCATGGCCACCCACGACGACTCCTTCGCGACCGTGGCCGGCGCCCGCCGGGTGGTCATCGAAGACGGCACCGTCGCGCCCGCCGGCCCTGGCCCGGTGGTGGCGGGCGGGGCGGCATGACCAGCGTCGCGCCCGTCACCGCGGGCGCGCGCGGGGCGTCAGTGGCGCGCGTGCGGGCGCTCACCCGCCGTGGCCGCAGCGGGCGCTGGCTGGACTGGTACGCGGCCGCCTTCGGGGTGCTCGTCGCCGCGATCTACCTGGGGAACTTCCTCGTCGGGCCGCTGGCCCGGCTGACCAGCGGGACCCGCGACCTGCCCGCCATCCAGGGCATGACCGGCCTCGCGCTCGTGATCGCCGCCGCCGCCGGGCTGCTGCTGCTCGCCCGGTCGCTCGGGCCGCTCACGCTGTCCCCGGCCGACGCGTCGTGGCTGCTGATGTCCCCGCTGAGCCGCCGGGCCATCCTGGTGCGCCCGTGGCTGGCGCTCAACGCGATCACGGCGGTGGCCGGGGCGCTGCTCGGCGTCCTCGGCCTCGCCATGGCCGGCCCTTACATCACCGCCCTCACCCCGGCCACCCTCGGTTCCTGGATCGCCCTCGCCGCCGTGGCCGGGGCCGGCCTGGGCGTCGCGCTGGTGAGCGCCCTGGTCCTCGCGCAGCCGTTCCCCGGCCGGCTCCGGGCCGCCGTCGCGCTGCAGGCCGTCGCGGTCGTCGTCGCGGTCGCGGCCGTCGCCGGCCAGCACGACGCCGCGCTGCCGCGCGCGGTCACCCGCGCCTTGCGCGGCGTCCCCGCGGGCGCCGAGGCGGCCACCGCGATCGTCGCGCTGGCCCTCGGGGCGGCCGGGGCGGTCCTCGCCTGGGCGCGGCTGGGCTCGTTCCCGGCCGACGTGCTGTGGGCCGACTCGGCCCGGGCGGGGCGCGTGCGGCTGGCGGCCGCGTTCCTGAACGTGCAGCTGCTTGGCTGGATCGCCGAGGACAACTACTGGCGCCGCCGGTCGCTGGCCTCCCGCCCCTGGCCCGCCCTGCGCCGGGCGCCCGCCGCCCGCCCGGCGCTGGTGCTGGCGTGGGCCGACTGGCGGCGGCTCGGGCGGCGGCCGGGCATCGTGGCCACGCTCGCCGTGAGCTCGGCGGCCCCCGCGCTCGCGGCGGCCGCCATCACCGGCTCGGCCCGGGGACCGGTCACGGCGGCGGCGCTGCTGGCCGGCGCGATCGCGGCCGCGTCGCAAGGCTGCGCGGCCCTGCGCCGGGACACCAACGACCGGACGCTGCGACGGCTCCTGGGCGTCCGGCCGCGGGCGGAGCTGCTCGCCCGGGCGGTGCTGCCGTCGCTGCTCGCCAGCGGGTGGCTGGCCCTGGCCCTGGCGATCCTCGTGGCCGGCGCCCGGCCGGGCGGGGGCGGGCCGCACGGCTGGCCCTGGCCGCTGGCCGGGCTGCTGGCCGGGCCCGGGGTCGCCGTCGCGGCGTTGCGCATGGGCCGCACGGCGCCCATCGACGCGGCCGACATGGCCGGGGTCGACCTGCCGACCGGCAGCGCCCCGTCCTGGCTGGTCACCCGGGTCCTCAGCGTCATCCTCGGCCTCGTGGGCGGGTTCCCGCTCCTGCTCGCGGTGCTGCACGGCGGCTCCGCGCTGGCCGGGGGGGCGCTGGTCCAGCAGGTCATTGTCGCGGCTGCCCTGCTGGCGGGCTACCTGCTCGCGATCACCGCCCGGTCCTGAGCCTGCCGCCGGCCACGAGGCCGGCGAGCCGGGCTCGCGCGCGAGCCCGGCTCATCGGCCGGCTAGGCATCTCAGCAGGCAGGGCACGTCAGCGGGCGGGCGGCTACCAGCCGGAAGGGAACCTGGTCGGCACCGCGCTGGGCAAGAACGCCGTCGGCAGGCTCGTCGGGATGTCGGTGGGCAGCCCGCCCGGGACCGACGTCGGCAGGCCGGTGATGACGCTGGACGGCGGGCGGGAGGACGGCGGGGTCCCGGCCGGCGCTGCTGGCGGCCGGGCCGGGCGGGACTGGGCTGGTCCCGATGGCCGGGGCCGGGAGGCAGCGGTGGCGGCCCGCGTCCCGCCCGCGGGGGCGAAGGTGGCCAGCAGCTCACTCCACCAGCGCGCCCGGGACGATGTCCACTGGGCAGCCGGGGCGATGAGCTCGATGGAGTAGGCGTGCGCGCCCGGGGCGGAGATGAAGCCGTGGTCGAGGTAGTGCGCCGGCTGCCCGTTCCGCGTGTCGGTGAACTCCCACTCGGCGGCGTTGTCGTCCCGGTAGGAGACGCGGTGGATGCCGATGAGGTGGTAGGCGGGGTCGGACCCGGCCTTCCAGGCGGACTGCTGCTGCCAGTCGGCGTACTGGTCCGGCCGCGGGGTGGTCGTGTAGGCGATGACGATCTCCGCCCCGGGGGCGGCCGGACTGGTGAACTGGACCTGGTTCGCCGACCGGTAGTGCCGCGTCCACCCGGCCGGCAGGCTGACCGAGAAGCCGTCCGGGTCGGTGTACCGCCACCAGGACGCGGGATCGGGTGACGCGGTCGGCGGGGGAGTCGGCTTGGGCGGCGGCGGGTTCGCGAACGCGGCCGGGGCGACCGCGACCGGTAGCTTGGTGGCCGCCCGCTCGGCGATGCGCTTGACCACGACGAGCTCGGGCCGGAACATCGTGACCCCGACGACGGCCATCGTGATCCAGGCGACGCCGACGACGGCCACCGCGAGCGCGGGTCCCCGGCGCGACTGGGCTTCCCGCTCTAGCTCGAGTTCCCGGTC
>DATBEM010000238.1:0-2222 GCA_036276115.1 Trebonia sp. | reverse complement strand
GTGCGCGACCGGCATCCTGTCCGAGGGGAAGATCGCCACCCCGCTGCGCGATCTGCTCAAGAAACACAAGAACGTCGACTGCGTGATGGCCGAGGTCGTCGATTTCGACGTCACCGGCCGCCGGGTGATCGCGCGGCGGGTGGGTGGCGATCGCCTCGAGTACGGCTACGACGACCTCGTGGTGGCGGCCGGGGTCCGCCAGTCCTATTTCGGGCACGATGAATTCGCCCGCTGGGCGCCCGGCATGAAGACGATCTCCGACGCGCTGGCCATCCGCCGCCGGGTCTACGGTGCGTTCGAGATGGCCCAGACGGCGGCGACCCCGGAGGCACGCCGCGCCTGGCTGACGTTCGTCCTGGTCGGGGCGGGCCCGACCGGCGTCGAGCTCGCGGGCCAACTCCGGGAGGTGGCCACCATTACGCTCCGCGCCGAGTTCCGGACCTTCCAGCCCGAGGACGCGCGGGTCCTGCTGTTCGACGGCGGCAGCGCGCCGCTGGCCGTGTTCGGGCCGAAATTGTCACAGAAGGCGGCCGCGAGCCTGGACAAGCTGGGGGTCGAGCAGCACATGGGCTCGATCGTCACCCACGTCGACCGGGGCTGGGTGCTGGTCCGCGACCATGCGGGCGAACAGACCCGTTACGACGCCAACACCGTGCTCTGGACCGCCGGCCCGCTGCGGGTCGGCGGGTTCCCGGGCTGGTGCGTCTGGCTGTTCATCCACATCGCGTTCCTGACCGGCTACCGCAATCGCGTCGGCGCCCTGCTGACCTGGTGGCTAGCCTTCGCGCGCAACCTCCGCCGCGAGCGGACCATCACGACCCAGCAGCTCGAGACGCGGGACGTCTACGCTCTGCCCAAGGGCGATGCGACGCCAGAATCGGCGCCGGATGAGCCCGCCGCCCCGGCGCCGGCGAATTGAAAACCGATCGGCGGCTGCTGGGTTATACCAGCGGCGCCCGCGGTTACCTGGCGATGACCGTCGCGTTCGGGCTGGCCGGGACCGGGCTGATCCTGGCCCAGGCGGGCCTGCTGGCCCACGCGCTCGCCGCCGCGGCCCGCGGCGACGTCGTGGCCGCCCTGGCCGGGACGCTGGCCGGACTGGTGGTCGTGGTGGCGGCGCGGGCCGCGGTGAGCTACGCCGGAGAGGTCACCGCGCTGCGCGCGGCCACGACGGTCAAATCGAAACTCCGCCGAGCGGTCACCGCCCGATCGCTGCGGCTGGGCCCGCTATGGCTGGGCGGCCAGCGGGCGGGCGAGATCACCACCCTGAGCACCCGGGGCCTGGACGGGCTGGATTCCTACTTCGCCCGCTACCTGCCGCAGCTCGTTCTCGCGGTCCTGGTGCCCATCGCCGTGCTGGCCCGGGTGGCGGTCGCGGACTGGGTCTCCGCGGTGGTCATCGCCGTGACGCTGCCGCTGATCCCGGTCTTCGCGGTGCTGGTCGGGTGGCATACCAAAGCACAGACCAGACGGCAGTGGCGGCTGCTGGCCACCCTGGGCGGACACTTCCTCGACGTGGTCGAGGGCCTGCCCAGAAGCGCGAGCCGCCCTGACCGCCGACGTGCTGGCGGTCACGGCGGGCCGCGCCACGTTGCTCATCACGCACGAGCTGGAGGGACTCGACCAGGTCGACGAAATCATCGTCCTGGACCACGGCCAGGTGGTCCAGCGCGGCCCGCACGCGCAGCTGATCCGGACCGACGGGCCCTACCGCCAACTGCATGGCGCGCCGTCGTTCTGGCCGCTATAGCGCTGTGCCGTGGCAGCGCTTCCATTTGCGGCCGCTGCCGCAGGTGCACGGCTCGTTGCGGCCGCGGCGCCGGTCTTGCGCGGCGTATGACCGCATCAGCTCGGCCGGCGCCTGGTTGGCCCGCAGGAGGCCGGCCATGGTCTGCATGGGCCGCTGGACGTGATGGAAGAAGTCCTTGTAGCTGGGGCACAGATAGTGCTGGCCCGGCTCGCCGTAGGGAGAGGTGGCGAAGCGGTCCTTGGGACAGCCTCCGTGGCAGGCGAAGCGGACGTCGCAGTCCCGGCAGAACCGGGTCAGCGTGTCGCGCTTGTCCTGGCCGAACTTCCGCTGGGCGGGCGAGGTGATCAGCTCCAGCATGTGCTTGTCGCTGATGTTGCCGAGCAGATAGCCCGGCTCGACGTAGTGGTCACAGGAGTACAGGTCGCCGGTGTGCTCGATGGCCAGCTGGAGGCCGCACGTTTCCGCGTGCACG
>DATBEM010000237.1:0-11681 GCA_036276115.1 Trebonia sp. | reverse complement strand
AGAAGAAGTCCAGCGACTGGATCGCCGTGGTGCCCTCGTAGAGGGAGTCGATCTTCGCGTCCCGGATGTACTGCTCCATCGGGTAGTCCTGGAGGAACCCGGAGCCGCCGAGCGTCTGCAGCGACAACGTGAGCATCTCATAGGCCCGCTCGGAGCCCACGCCCTTGATGACCGGCAGCAGCAGGTCGTTGCGGGCGGCCGCGTCGTGGTCGGTGGTGCCTTCCCACCCGGCCACCTGGGCCGCGTCCTGCAGCGTGGCGGTGTACAGGACCAGGGCGCGCAGGCCCTCGGCGTAGGACTTCTGCAGCATCAGCATCCTGCGCACGTCCGGGTGGCTGATGATCGTGACCCGGGGCGCGGCCTTGTCGGCCTGGCGGGCCAGGTCAGCGCCCTGGACGCGGTTGCGGGCGAAGTCGAGCGCGTTCAGGTAGGCGGTCGAGAGCGTCTCGATCGCCTTCGAGCCGACCATCATGCGGGCGTTCTCGATGATCATGAACATCTGCCGGATGCCGTCGTGCACGCCGCCGACGAGGGTGCCGACCGCGGGCCGGGCCGGGTCCGCCCCGAACGTCAGCTCGCAGGTGGTGGAGACCTTGAGGCCCATCTTGTGCTCGAGGTTGGTGACGAAGGCGCCGTTGCGCATCCCCGGGCTGCCGTCCTCGTTCACCCGGAACTTCGGCACCAGGAACATCGACAGGCCCTTCGTGCCCGGGCCGGCCCCCTCGGGCCGGGCCAGCACCAGGTGGAAGATGTTCTCCGCCATGTCGTGCTCGGCGACGGTGATGAACCGCTTGACGCCCTCGATGTGCCAGGTGCCGTCGGGCTGCTCGACGGCCCGGGTCCGGCCGGCCCCGACGTCCGACCCCGCGTCGGCCTCGGTGAGGACCATTGTCGCGCCCCAGGCGCGCTCGACCGCGTGCCGGGCGAACTGCTTCTGCTCGTCCGTGCCGAGCAGCCACAAGACGTTCGCGAAGGTCGCGCCGGTGCCGAACATCCAGGTCGCCGGGTTGGCGCCGAGGATGAAGCTGGCCACCGCCCAGTTCAGCGACCGGGGGACGACCGTCCCGCCGAGCTCCGGCGGGACCGACAGCCGCCACCACTCGGCGTCCATGAGCGCCCGGAACGACTCCTTGAACGGCTCCGGCATCGTCACGGAGTGGTCGCGGGGGTCGAAGACGGGGGGATTGCGGTCGGAGTCGGCCCAGGACCGGGCAAGCGGGCCACTGGCCAGGCGCTCGGCCTCGGCCAGCATGTCGCGCGCCGTCTCCTCGTCCACCTCGGCGAACGGGCCGGCGCCGAGCAGCTTCTGGCGCTCAAGCAACTCGAAGAGGTTGAACTCGATGTCCCGGCGATTGCTCTTGTAATGGCTCATGCCTCGCTCCGGCTGGCTCTCGATGTCCCCGGCTGGGCCGGTGTCCCGGCTCCTATGCTACTCGCTAGTAACAAGATCTGGCAGGCCCCGATTCCGCGAAGTAGGCCGGGAAGTTTCGTCACTTTTGAGTCAAGACTGCCTTGATGGCGACTAGGCTTCCGTGACGTGACTGACCAGCAGGGTTACCCCGACCAGCAGGGCTACCCGGGGGAGCAGATGTTCCCGCAGCGGCGCCCCTCGCACCGGCCGCCGTCGCTGCGCCCCGGGGGGCGCCACCGGCGCGACATCCCCGTGAGCCTGTCCCAGGATGCTCCCGCGCTGGTCGTCGCCGTGCCCGGCGCCGACACTGACCTGACCACCGGGTCGGTCGGCGACCTGCTCACGATCCTGCGCGTGGATAACCCCTCGGTCGATGTCCGCGGCGCCCTCCTCGACGTGGACCCGGACGACCCCTACAGCATCGGCGGGGTCCTGCGCTCCGTCGCGTCGCTCCGCGACGAGGGCCCGGACCCGGTCGCCGTCGTCATCCCGCTCATCGTCGCCCCGCACCCGCCCCTGGTCCGCCGGCTGCGCGAGGCGATCACCGCCAGCGGCGTGCCCGCCCGCGTCAGCGGCTTCATCAACTCCAACGGCCTGGTCGCCGAGGCGCTCCACATCCGGCTCGCGGAGGCGGGCCTGGCCCGGGCCGACCGGGTCCGGCTGTTCAGCATCGTGACCGCCGCCGACGGCGTCATCGTCGCCACGGTCGGCGGCCCCGACGCCGCCCAGGCCACGAACGTGACCTCGGTCATGCTCGCCGCCCGGCTGGCGCTCCCGGTGTTCACCGCGTCCCTCGACAGCTCGCCGTCGGTCGCCGAGGTGGCGGCGCGCCTGCGGGAGATGGGCGTCAGCCGCCTCGCCATCGCCCCCTGCTTCGTCGGGCCCGAGGCAACCCGGGCCGACCTGGCCACGATGGCCATCGGGGCCGAGGCCGCGGCCCCGATCGGCTCGCACAGCAACCTCGCCAAGCTAGCCGCCGCCGCCTACGGGCACGTGCTCACCAAGCTCGACGAGGCCCGCCAGCAGCAGGCCTAAGGCGCCCGTGAAATGGGCACAACCACGCAAGCCTCCCCAGCGTCAATAAAGAGTCGTTACTCACCCAACTGCCGTGGGGGACCCCCATGAGGAAACTCAGCCGCAAGTTCAGAATCGGCCTCGGCGCCGCGATCCTGGCCGCCGCCGGCGCGGCCGTCGCGGTGGCCGCGCCCAGCTTCGCCGCGACGGGCGCCGCCCCGGTCGGCGGAACCCATCCCCTTGGCGTCACCGCCACGCCGGCCGCCTCCAGCGGGTCGGGCTTCATCTACGGCTCGGACAGCGACCAGGTGCCCGTGACGGGCAAGGCCCCGTGGCCGATGACCCACCTGACCGGCAGCTACGGCGGGTACATCGGGATGGCCGGCAACTGGGCCCGCACCGAGGGCTGCTCGACCGGAAACTTCCTGGCCTGGTCCCAGCCCAACGCGCTGCAGGCGATCGACAACTACGTGAACCACCACATCGGCGTCGGCCTCGGGGTCTACTGGTACATGGGCGGGCCCGGCGTCGACCCGCACTACAACGGCACCGCCACCGAGGCGACCGCCTGGGGCGCGCACCAGGCCCAGCTGACCCTCACGGCCATGTCGAAGCTGCACATCACCTACCCGGTCGTGTGGGCGGACATCGAGCTCCCGGGCATCAAGCCGGCTCCCGACAACGGCTGGAACAGCGTGTACACGAGCTCGTGCAGCGGGGTCAAGAAGGCCTCGTCGGTTCCCGCCGCCATTGACCGCGACGTGTTCAACGGCTACGCCAACTACATCACGAGCCACTCCACCTACAAGGTTGGCGTGTACTCCGAGCCCGGCATCTGGGCCTCGATCTTCGGCACCGGCTCGGCGTCGACCCTCAGCAACACCTACGAGTGGACCTACGAGCCGGAGACCGCGAGCCTCAGCGCCGAGCCCTCGGGCTGGTGCCTGTCGCAGGGCAAGGGCGCCTGCGCCCGGTTCTTCGGCGGCATCACCAGCGCGAGCAAGTACGCGCTGATGTGGCAGTGGTCCGGCGGGGGCGGCGTTCGCAACCCCTACGGCGACTACGACCAGATCGACGTGTCCCGGATGGGCTAGCCGCCCGCCGGGATCCCGCCCGTGAGCCCGGCCACCTCGTGGCCGGGCCCACGGGCGTCCGGGCGCCTTACCCGGTGACGGTGCCCGCGAGCAGCGCGTCCAGCTGGACCCCGGGATGGTCGCGGGTGATGGCGTTGAGTCGCCACTTGTCGGCGAACAGGGCCAGCAGCGCCCCGTCGAGCCGCCGCGCGAGCACCTCGCAGCCGCGGATGCCCTTCAGCTCCTCGGCCCCGGCCGGGTTGGTCTGCCGGGCCAGCTCGTAGTCCAGGTGGGTCAGCTCCGACCGTGCCCCGAACTCGTGCTCCAGCCGGTGCAGGACCACGTCGAACTGCAGCGGGCCGACCGCCGCCAGGACCGGGGCCTGGTCACCGCGCAAGTCCGAGGACAGCACCTGGACGACGCCCTCGGTGTCGAGCTGGTCGATGCCCCGCCGGAACTGCTTGAACTTCCCCGCGTCCTTGCACCGGACAACGGCGAAGTGCTCCGGCGCGAACGACGGGATCGGCGGGAACTCGACCGGATCGGAGGCGTACAGGGTGTCCCCCGGCCGCAGCGCGCCCGCGTTGACGAGGCCGATCACGTCGCCCGGGAACGCCTCGTCGAGCGTCTCCCGTTCCGCGCCGAACATCTCCTGGGCGTACTTGGTCGCGAACGGGCGGCCGGTCGCGGCGTGCGTGAGGACCATGCCCCGCTCGAACCGGCCCGAGCACACCCGCACGAACGCCACCCGGTCCCGGTGGGCCGGGTTCATGTTGGCCTGGACCTTGAACACCAGCCCGGAGAACGGGGCGTCCACTGGCCGGGCGACCCCGGCGGCCGACGACCGCGGCAGCGGCGACGGGGCCAGGACGCACATCGCGTCCAGCAGCCGCCGGACCCCGAAGTTCGGCAGCGCCGCCCCGAACAGCACCGGCGAGGACTGCCCGGCCAGGAAGGACGGCATGTCGATCCCGGCGCCGATCTCGTCCAGCAGCTCCAGCTCCTCGGCCGCCGCCGCGTAGGCGTCGCCCTCCCGGGCGAGGGCGTCGTCAGGGTCCTTGAGCACGGTCTCCAGCGCCCGCTCGGCCCCGCCCGGCATCCGCGTGTAGGCCGTGTAGACCCCGGTGGTGCGCTCGATCAGGCCGCGGAAGTCACCCGCGATCCCCACCGGCCAGTTCACCGGGGTCGGGCGAAGGCCGATCCGCTGCTCGATCTCGTCCAGCAGTTCCAGCGGCTCGCGGCCGGGACGGTCCCACTTGTTGACGAACGTCACCACCGGCACGTGCCGCGACCGGCACACGTCGAACAGCTTCAGCGTCTGCGGCTCCAGGCCCTTGGCCGAGTCCAGCAGCATGATCGCGCAGTCCACCGCCTCCAGCACCCGGTAGGTGTCCTCCGAGAAGTCGGCGTGGCCCGGGGTGTCGAGCAGGTTCAGCACGTGGCGGTCGTAGTCGAACTTCAGCGCGGCCGAGGTGATCGAGATGCCGCGGTCCTTCTCCATCGCCATCCAGTCGGAGGTGACGCCGCGCCGCCCGGCCTTGCCGTGCACCGCCCCGGCCTGGTTGATGGCCTTCGCGTGGAGGGCCAGCGCCTCGGTCAGGGTCGACTTGCCCGCGTCCGGGTGGCTGATGACGGCGAACGTCCGCCGCCGCCGCGCCTCGCCCAGGACGGCCTCGTCGCCCGCACGGCCAGCAGCCTCAGCGACAGTCACCGCGGCACCTCTCCCCTGTAGTCCTAGCTCTCCGTGAAGTCCAGCCCAAGGTCGAGGGCAGGACTCGAGTGCGTGAGCGCGCCCACCGCGAGGTAATCGACGCCGGTCAGGGCGACCGCGCGCGCCCCGGGCAGGCGCAGCCCGCCGCTCGCCTCCAGGCGGACCCCCGGGTACCGCCGGGCCTCCGCGACGGCGGGCCGCAACTCATCTACAGACATATTGTCCAGCAAGATGAACCGTGCGCCGGCCGCCAGTGATTCCCGGACCTCCGCGAGCGTATCGCACTCGACCTCCAGCGGGACCTGCGGCGCGTGCTCCCGCACCGCCGCGATCGCCCGCGCGATTCCCCCGGCCGCCGCGACGTGGTTGTCCTTGACCAGCGCCGCGTCCCCGAGCCCGAGCCGGTGGTTGACGCCCCCGCCGCAGCGCACGGCGTACTTCTCCAGCAGCCGCAGCCCGGGCGTGGTCTTGCGGGTGTCCCGGATCGCGGCCCCCGTCCCCGCCACCGCGTCCACCCACTGGCGGGTGGCGCTGGCGATCCCCGACAGGTGGGTGAGGAAGTTGAGCATGGTCCGCTCGGCCCCGAGCACCGCGGGGGCCGGGCCGCTTACCCGCAGCACGGCGTCCCCCGGCCCGACCCGGTCCCCGTCGGCCCGCAGCGCGGTCGCCGTAAGTCCGGCCACCGCCAGCCCGCCCGTGCTCCCGCCGGGACCCCCGGCGAGCAGGTCCAGGACGAGCAGCGCGACCGGCAGCCCGGCGATCACCCCGGCCTGGCGGGCCACGACCTCGCCGGTCGCGATCGCCCCGGCGCCCGCGGTCGCCGCGCTGGTCACGTCCGGCCCGTAGCGGAAGTCCTCCTCCAGCGCCCGCGCCACGACCACCGCCGTGTCCCCGGGGTCAAGCCCCGCCGCCCGCAGCGCCGCGACCGTCTCATCCGTCGCGGCGGCTCCTGCCGCCAGCGTTCCAGCCATGGTGACCATCCTTCCTGTGTTCATCCGAATTCCCGTTCCAGGCACCATGCCTGTGCCCTGGGCCTCGCTGGTGCGCTCTCCACAAGGCGGCGACCCTTCCGGGACTTCCCGGCCTCATTAGCCACGTCCCCTTTCGCCCTAGCGCGTGTCCTGGCGATCTTCGGTGTCCGGCGCGTCGGCGCGGACGGGCGCGGGAGCCGGGACGACGGGCCCGGTGCAGCCCGTTCTCCCGGGCGCCTCGCCTGTCCCTAGCAGCCCTAGCAGCCCTAGAGTCACGCGGTTGCGTGGAGGATTCTGCCGCGCCATCCTCGCAGCCATCACCTGGCTGTCATGATCGGCAGGACACCGGCCTAGGCCTTGCCCTGCCGATCATGGGGGTGGCCAGTGTCTCGGGTTATCGGGAAGGATTTCCCTGTTGTGAAGGGTTTTCCGCGCTCTGGCGTGGAAAACCCTACACAACCGTAATTTCCTACCGGAAAAAGGGCGACTGCTGCGACGCGGGGGACGCGTGCGCCGGGATGGTCGCCGCTGGCGGCCCGTGGGAGCCGGGGTCTTGCCAGGGCCTGGCCGGGACAAGGGCCAGGGCGAAGATCGACAGGACACGCTCTAGGCGCCTGGCAGCCTCGCTGCCGTGCCGGCAACCGGAGCCGTCGCCTCACTGGTGCCCCCGACTTACCGTCCACGGTCGGTGTTCCTTGACCGCATCGCGGCGGTCGCCCGTCCCGGCGGCGACAACGATCGGCAGCCACCGGCCCGGGTCCATCGCCTCCCCCGGGCAGGAACGTCTAGCGCTCCGCGACCCCGCCCGGCCAGCCGCGCCCCTCTCGCCGGCACTCTCTACCGGCCTCACCTACCTGAAGTCCCCTCACGAGCAGGACCAATGCTCGCCCGCAGCAGCGTGTGCCGCGCGCCAGGCCACGTGCGGGGCGCGTCGCGGCGCCGATGGCAGCCCCGGCTCTCCGTCCGGGCCAGCGCCGACGCGGCAATCAGGACGCTAACCGCGTGCAGGTTGGTCGCCGCCACCACGGCACGGTCGAGGGGCTGGTTCCGGATGGCCCCGGTCCCGGCCGCGTCCCGCGCGTAAGCGGCGGCGATCCGGCCGGCCGGGACCCCCTGGGCCGCATCCCACCGGCCGGCCGCCCCAGCGGCGGCAGCGGTAGCGGTCACCCAGGGCCGGCCTTGGCGACCGCCTGCCGCCCGGGTGTCTAGCGCGATACCGCCCCTGCTGCTCGCGGCGGCATCATCGGTCACTGCCACCCCAACCGAGCCGGGTCGCCACGCGGGCGTCCGGTCGCTCCCGGCCCGGGCCGTCGGCCAGCCAGCCGCCCCGGCCTCGTTCAGCCCGGCATCGGCGAGCCCGTCAGCTCGGTCCCTGATCGCGGCCGCCGGGGCCGCGGCGGCCACCCGCAGCAGCTCCAGCAACCCGTCGCGGTCGCGCACGACGCCCGCGCAGCGCGACATCGCGCCGGCCAGGTCCGCCCGCGCGGCGGCGGCCATTCCTTCCTGCCCCGCGTCGAGCCAGGCGTGCACGGGCACGCAGCCGTGCTGCTCGCGGCGGTTGCGGTCCGGCCGGGCCAGGAGGCCCGCGCCGCCGCCCGCCTCGTTCCCGGCCAGGCCCGCCGGGCAGGCCGCTCCCCCGGCCCATTCGCGCTGCTGGCCGCCCGCCCGCTCCAGGTCGGCCAGGATGGACTCAGCGACGCTGTGGCCCATGAGGACCGCCTCGACCAGCGAGTTCGAGGCCAGGCGGTTAGCGCCGTGCACGCCCGTGCTGGCCGCCTCGCCCACCGCGTACAGGCCGGGGACGCTCGTGCGGCCGTCCAGGCCGGCCGCGACGCCACCGCAGGAGTAGTGGGCGCCCGGGGCGACCGGGATCAGGGCGGTCACCGGGTCGATGCCCTCAGCCCGGCAGGCGGCGGTGACCGTCGGGAAGCCGTCCTCAACCGTGGCCCGGCCCAGCCCGGTCGCGTCCAGCCACAGGTGCTGCCCGGCCGCGCCGGCCGCCCGCTCGCGCTCCAGCACGTCGAACATGGCGGCCGCGACGATGTCGCGCGGGGCCAGGTCGCCCCGGGGGTGCCGCCCGGCCATCACCGGGTCGCCCGCCGGGTCCCGCAGGACCGCTCCCGCCCCCCGCAGCGCCTCGGTGATGAGCGGCCGTTGCCCGGTCGCGCCGTCACTCCACAGCACCGTCGGGTGGAACTGGACGAACTCCAGGTCCCGGAGCAGCGCCCCCGCCCGGGCGGCGATCGCGATCGCGTCGCCGGTCGCCCCGGCCGGGTTGGAGGTCGTCGCGAACGCCTGCCCGAGGCCCCCGGCCGCGAGCACGACGGCGGGCGCGGCGACCAGCCCGGCCCCCGGGCCGGCCAGGACCGCCAGGCCGGCCGTGCTCCCGTCGGGCCGCAGCACCAGGTCGAGCGCGACCGCCTGGTTCACGATGGTCACCGCGCTGGCCAGCAGGGCCATGAGCAGCGCCCGGTGGACCTCCGCGCCCGAGGCGTCGTCGCCCGAGTGCACGATCCGGCGGTGGCTGTGGCCGCCTTCCAGCCGCAGGTCGCGCCGTTCGAGCCGGGCGCCCCGGGCGACCAGCCAGCCGACCGCGTCGGGCGAGCCGCCGGTGAGCGCGATCACCGTCTCCGGGTCGCACAGGCCCACCCCGGCCGTCATCGTGTCGCAGGCGTGCTGGCCCGGGCTGTCCCCCGGGCCGATCGCGGCGGCCAGCCCGCCCTGCGCCAGCGGGGACGCGCCGCCCGACAGTTCCTTGGTGACCAGCAGGACCCGCAGTCCCCGGGCGGCCGCCGTCAGCGCGGCGGTGATCCCGGCCGCCCCCGAGCCGACCACCACGACGTCGGCGTCCTGCCGCCAGCGCGGCGCCACCGGCGGCAGCCGCCGGATGAGCGGCGTGATCCCGGCCCGCTCAGCCGCCCCGTCCCCGGCCAGGCCGGTGTCGCCGGCCCGCAGGCCCGGGGCGGTCATGCGATCATCGCCTCGACGGCCCGGCGGGCGCGGTCGGCGATGCCCGCGTCGACGGTGACCTCGGTGACCTCGTCGCGCAGGGAGCGCTCCAGGGCGCGGGCGGTGATCATCTTCATGTAGTGGCACGTCGCCCGGGGGTTCACCGGCTCCCAGAGCACGTCTGGCCGCGCCTTGCGCAGCTGGTGCAGCATGCCCGTCTCGGTCGCGACCAGGACCCGGGGCGCGGCCGTCGTCCGGGCGCTCGCGAGCATGGCCGAGGTCGACAGAAGCCGGGCCCGTGACAGTGAAGGGCCATCAAGGTCTGACTGCCAGAGCGCGGAAGTCCCGCAGCCGCACTCGGGGTGAATGTAGAGCTCGGCCTCCGGGTCGGCGGTGGCCTTGCGCCGCAGCTCCTGCGGCGAGATGCCCGCGTGAACGTGGCACTCGCCCATCCACACGTGCAGGTTGGCCCGGCCGGTGACGTGCCGGACGTGGGCGCCGAGGAACTGGTCGGGCAGGAACAGGACCTCGCGGTCAGCCGGGATCGCCGCCACGACCTGCGGGGCGTTGGCGGACGTGCAGCAGACGTCGGATTCCGCCTTGACCTCGGCGCTGGTGTTCACGTAGGCGACCACGGCCGCGCCCGGGTGCTCCCGCTTCCAGGCCCGCAGCTGGCTGGCCGTGATGCTGTCGGCCAGGGAGCAGCCGGCCCCGGCGTCGGGGATGAGCACGGTCCGCCCGGGGTTGAGGATCTTCGCGGTCTCGGCCATGAAGTAGACGCCCGCCAGGACGATGACCCGGGCCGTGCTGGCGGCGGCGAGCCGGGCCAGCTGGAGGGAGTCACCGACATGGTCGGCCACCTCCTGGATCTCGGGCCGCTGGTAGTTGTGGGCCAGGATCACCGCGTCCTTGCTGTCCGCGAGCTCGCGGACGCGTCGCGCCCACGCCTCCTGCTCGGCCGGGGGGAGGTCGTCATAGTCGGGCGGGCCGGCCGGATCGGCCAGGGCCGGCCCGGGAACTGCTGGCTGGGCTGCGCGCCCCGTTAGTGAACTCACAGTTAACGACCTTAGGTTGCAAACTACTGGTTTTCAACCCTGAATCTAATACTAGTTTCGCTAGGATGTGACCGTGACGGGCGAAGGCTCCGGATCCCGCTTCCGGCATGAGGCCCTAGGCGCGGTCCTCCAGGTCCGCGAGGGCCGGCTCTGCGTGCTGCTGTGGCAGCGGGCGGTCGGCCCGTTCGCCGGCGCCTGGGCGCTGCCGGGCGGGGAACTGCGGCCCGACGAGCGGCTCGGCACGTCGGCCAGCCGGCACCTGGCGGCGAAGGTCGACATCCCCGAGATCGCGCACCTGGAGCAGTTGGAGACGCGCAGCGACCCGCGGCGCGACCCCCGCGAGCGCACCCTCGCGACGGCGTACCTGGCGCTGGTGACGGTGGGGGCGCAGCCCCGGCTGCCCGCCGATACCGCCTGGCACGCGGTCGAGGCCCTGCCGGACTGCGCCTTTGATCACGAGTCGATCATCGACTCGGCCTGCGACCGGCTGCGCGGCAAGCTGTCGTACACCAACATCGGCTTCGCGCTGGCCCCGCCCACGTTCACGATCGCGCAGCTGCGCGAGGTGTACGCGGCCGCGCTCGGCTACCCGGTCTCGGCGACGAACCTGCAGCGGATCCTGACGCGGCGCGAGGTGATCGAGCCGACCTCGGCGGTGTCGCGCCCCTCGTCGGCCGGCGGCCGGCCGGCGGTGCTGTACCGGTTCGCGTCCCAGACGCTGGTGATCACGAACCCGTTCGCGGCCTTCCGGCCCCAGGAGGCATGACCCTCCGGGGTGCACTATCTTGTCCGATAGATGCGAATAGCGCCGGGGCGGTCACAGGCAGTCCGAGCGAACCGGGCCACACACGGGGCGGACGGCATGACGCGCACTAGACGGGCAGTGGCCGGCCTCCTGCTGGCCGGCTGGCTGGGCATACTCATGGTGTCGGCGTGGACCAGCCAGTTGCAGGTATGCACCGATGAAGTGGCCCAGGTGGGCAGTAAGGCGCTCGCCAGGTCGTGCGGATCGCTGTCCTTCACGGACGCGCCGTCACTAGCCCTGCTGGTGGTCGTGGGCGTCCTGCTGTTCCCGGACCTGGCCTCGCTCGAGATCCCTGGGATACTGAGGGTCGAGCGGAAGCTAGAAGTCCAAGCCAGGCAGCAGGACGACCTCGCGTCCATGGTCCAGCGGCTCCAGGTATCGGTCGGGCAGCGGGTCGAGGTGATTAACGTCAACGAGATCGGTTCGGTGGCAGTGAAGCTCGGTGAGCTAGCTGCCCTGCAGAGTGACAAGAGGGAGCAGTTTGAGTCTCCAGCCTCCTGACCTCAGTCAGCCGTACCAGACGGAAGGCGAGCGCTCCAGCGACCGCGAAGCCCTGCTCGCGCGCTACTGGGAAGCGATCCGGCAGCTGACCAGCCTGGCCGAGCTACCGGCCAGCCAGTGGTCCGCCGAACAGGCGAGCGCGTTCCCGGCTTCGGTGCCAGGCGGCCCTCCCGAATCCCCCCGGCAGCGAC
>DATBEM010000236.1:0-41945 GCA_036276115.1 Trebonia sp. | reverse complement strand
CGCTGCTGCCCACGGCGCTGCTGCCCACGGCGCTGCTGCCCACGGCGCTGCTGCCCACGGCGCTGCTGCCCACGGCGCTGCTGCCCACGGCGCTGCCGCTCGCGGCGCTGCTACTCACGGCGCTGCTGCCCACGGCGCTGCTGCCCACGGCGCTGCTGCCCACGGCGCTGCTGCCCACGGCGCTGCTGCCCACGGCGCTGCTGCCCACGGCGCTGCCGCTCGCGGCCGGGGCGCTCATGTCCGTACCGCTCATGTCCGCGCTGCCTCCGTCCGCGCCGCTTACGTCTGCGCCGCTCATGTCGCTGCCGCCGGGGACCCGGGCCGGCTGGCGGGCGACGCGGGTCGCGCGGACGGAGTTGCTGGCGAGCTCGGAGACGACCACCTCGGCGTCGTCGGCGAGGAAGTCCAGCTTCCATTCCCAGAGCATTTCCTTCACGTGCTCGCGGAAGCGGGAAACCGACGACGGCACCGCCGCCAGCGTCACCGACTCCCGCTGCGGCCAGGGACCGCGCGGGAATGCGGGCATGGCGAAATAAGCCTTGGCGCTGTCCATCGTTCCTCCCTCGACAATAACCCCGTCGTGCGTGTCCGATGCACTAACAATGCCGCACGGGAGTTACTCTCAGAAGCGTTATCGGTACCCCCCGCGTTCCCTTAGGGTCCCCGAGCCGAGACAGGAGTAGACACCTGATGAAAGCGGTTGACGGCAAGAGCCCGCTCAAGGTATTTGGTGAGATGCTGAAGTTCTTCCGCGAGCGGGCCGGCCTCAGCGCCCAGGAGCTGGCCACGGCGGTCATCGTCTCCCTCGGCCTGCTGCGCAAGATCGAGGCCGGCACCCGCGCCCCGAGCGCGGACCTGGTCAAGCGCTGCGAGGGGCTGGCCCGGCTGCGCTGCGAGGGCGTGCTCCAGCAGCTGTACGACAGCATGGCTGAGTACTTGAGGGTCGGCATCTTCCCGGGCTGGTTCGCAGGCTGGCCCGGCATGGAGGCGGTAGCCCGGCGGCTGCGCAACTTTGAGTCGATGGTCATCCCTGGCCTGCTTCAGACCGAGGGCTACTCCAGCGCGATCATCTCGGCTCGGCTCGGCATTACCGTAGATGAGCTGCATGAGGAGGTCGATGCCCGGCTCAATCGGCAAGCAATCCTGACTCGAGACAAGCCGGTCGAGCTGTGGGTCATCCTTGATGAGGTCGTGCTCCGGCGGCCGGTCGGCTCGAAGGAGGTCATGCGGGAGGCGCTGATGCACCTTCTGGAGATGGCCCGGAGGCCTAATATCGTCGTGCAGGTGATCCCGCTGGAGGCGGGTGCCCATGTGGGGTTGGACGGCCCGTTCATGATCGCCGAGTTCGACAACGCGGCGGACGCGGCTTACCAAGACACCGCCGTCTCTGGCCAGATCATCGAGGATCAGGACGGGGTCAGGCAGCTCGCGCGCACCTGGGACGGACTCCAACGGGTGACACTCACGGAGCCCCAGTCCCTGCGCAAGATTGAGGAGACGATCACGGAACTATGGACATGACATGGCGTAAGTCCAGCTACAGCAGTGTCAACGGTGGCAACTGCGTGGAAGTGGGCATCTGGCGCAAGTCGACGTATTCCACCAGCAACGGGGGCGACTGCGTCGAGATCGGCACCTGGCGCAAGTCCAGCCACAGCGGCAGCAACGACCAGAACTGCCTGGAAGCCGCCACCCTCGGCCCGGCGGTGGCGGTCCGCGACACCAAGGACAACGGCGAGGGCCCGGTCCTCCGGTTCACCCCGCGCACCTGGACCACCTTCACCGCCACCCTCAGGTAACCCCGGCGCCGGGCGCCTCCCGATGGGACCAGCGCCCGGCGCCCTCACCTTCTCGACTCCTGGAGACCTTGTTCACCACTAAGCCGCCCGGGTAACGGATTCCCGGTACGCGCTTGCCCCTGCACCCTGCGTGATATACAACGGAACGGGGTCGGGGCGGAAGGATGCGCAATGAAGCTGACCATGCTCTGCAAGGACGAAGGATCGGCGAAGAATGGCTGCCCGTCCGTGTACGTCACCGACGCGGGCGACCTCGTGGTGCAGGGGCCGATCCTCGACGAGACGGCGACCGCGCAACTTGAGAGCGTGCTGCCGGGCGAGGGGGCCGTGCGCATTTCGGCCGACGTGGTCGCTCGCGCGGTCGACCTATACCGTAGTCGGGCGACCGGGACTGGTAGGTGAGCAGGAGATTCTCGTCGTTGGACGACGAAGATTTCAATCGGCTCTTCCTCGATTTCCGCTATACCTGCTACCGCCTGGAGACACTGCAGCGGTACGACGTGTCCTACGAGCGCGCGGAGTACGATCAATTCCTGGCCGGTGAGCCCCAGGATATGGCCCCGATGGCAGAGTGGATCGAGACGACCATATCCAAGGCGGTCAACTCGGGGAAGCGAATGCAGCGCGTTCACGTAGTCGAAGAGCCTCTCTCGGACTACCTGCGGTACGAGTTCGCCTGGGGCTACGCGCATACCGCCGCCGCCGGCGAGGATGTTCGCATCATCGGGGTTCCGGCCAGTGAATGGCCAGCCGATTTGCCGCACTACGATTACTGGCTATTCGACTCCTCCTTGCTTGTCTCAATGCATTACGATGACGAGGGCGTCTTCATCGCGGCCGAGGTGGTCGAGGACCCGGCGAAGGTCGTCCAGGCGAATTACTGGCGTGACGTGGCCGTCGCCCTGTCGGTTTCCTACCATGACTACCAGCAATGAGTTCTCCGGCGACGGCGGGGCGGTCGTCCAGGCGGGTGTAGTGCGCGGTGGCGTGCACGTTTACGCGAGCGCGGGTACGCGCCTGCCCAAGCCACGCCAGGTCCCTAGGTCCGTGGCTGGCTTCGTTGACCGTGCAGCGGCCCTCCAGCAATTGGCTAGCTTGCTTAGGCCCGAGCCGGGGAACCGCCCGTCCGCTATCATCTCGGCGATCACTGGACCTCCCGGCGTTGGGAAGACGGCTCTCGCTCTTGCCTGGGCGACGCAGATACAGGATCACTTCCCCGACGGGAATCTTTACGCGGACATGCAGGGCTACGGGCCCGGGGCCCCACGGAGCGAAGGCCACGCGCTCAGTGCTTTCCTTAGGGCGCTTAACATCCCGCCCGATCTCATCCCCGTCGATGCCGATGAGCGCACCGCCCTCTACCGCTCGGTCACCAGCCAGCGGCGGCTGATGATCGTCCTCGACAACGTGGCCTCAGCCCGTCAGGTGAGGCGGCTCCTGCCCGGCTCGGGCGGGTGTCTTGTCGTCGTCACCAGCCGCACTAGCCTCTCTGACATGGTCGCGCGAGAAGGAGCCACGCGCGTGACGCTTGACGTGCTACCACTCGACGCAGCCGTCCAGCTTCTCGCCGAGGTGATCGGCGATGACCGGGTTGAGGCCGAGGACGCGGCCGCGCGGCAGATCGCCGAGCACTGCGGATGCCTGCCCCTCGCGCTGCGGGTAGTCGCTGAGCGGGCAGCCAGGAGGCCCCACCTGTCCCTGGCCGAGCTGGCGGGCGAGCTGGGCCGGGAGCAGGATCGCCTGCAAGCCCTCGCCGCGCATGAAGACGAGTCGGGCAACATCCGGGCCGTGTTCTCATGGTCTTATCGCGCCCTGCCGGCCGAACGGCAACGGGTATTTCGCGCCATCGGCTTGCACGCTGGCCCAGAGTTCAGCAGCGCCGTGATCGGCGCCCTGGCCGGCTTGGCTTCCGCTCAGGCCGACGATCATCTCCAGGAGCTCGCCCGGGTCCATCTCGTGGAGGAAATCAGCATCCGGCGATACCGTACCCACGACCTGCTCCGCGAGTACGCGCTGGAGCGCGGGCTGCACGAGGACCGGCAACGGGCGCGCACCCACGCTGTCCGGCGCGGATTGCAATGGTACCTGCTGGCCTCAGACGATGCGCGCCAGGCGATCTTGCCGTATTCGCAGGCGCTTCCTCTCGTGCGCGGGGACGACCACGAGGTATTTTCCTTCTCCGATGCGCAGTCGGCCATGGACTGGTATGAGCTCGAGCGTGCGAACATCCTGGCGGCCTTGCGGCAGGCAATGGACTTCGGCCAGTTTGATATCGCCTGGCGATTGCCGGTCGTCTGTGACGGGTTCTTCGAGCTGCATTCCTACTGGGATGACTGGCGCAGCTCGCATGAGACCGCGCTTTCGGCTGCGCTGACCATCAGCGACAGTCTGGGTGAAGCGTCCGCACGTCGTTGCCTCGGTGACTCTAGCTGGGAATTTGACGAGTTCGCGTCGGCGCTCAGCCACTATGAGCGGGCAGCGGAGATAGCCGAGGACATCAGGGACCCCTGGATAGAGGGATTCGCGGTCCGGGGCATGGGCCTCGTCAAAATGGACACCGGGCAGCCCCAGCAGGCGATGTCATATTTCGAGCGTGCCCGACAGGTATTCGAGTCGGCTGGCAATTCGCGTGGCACCGGTATGGCCCTCCTGAGCCTTGGCGGCTCGCGCAAGGCCCTCGGGGACCTCGCGGGAGCAGTCCGGGATTGCGAGAGTGCTCTTTTGGTTTTCCGGGAAATCGGTGATCGCTGGAGCCTGGCATGGGGGTTGCTGTCGTTGAGTGACGTGCACGTCGAGGCGGCGGACCTTGAGTCCGCTATCTTCCGGCTCGATGAGGCGGTAGCGATCTTCCGTGACTTCGGCGATCGACAAAGCGAGGCAACCTGTCTGGCAAATGAGGCAAGAGTGCTCAGGCTGAACAGCGACATGCCCGCCGCCCGTGACCGCCTTTCTGCCGCCCTGGACATCTACGAGGCCTTGGGTGATCCCCGCGCCGTGGACGTCCGGGCGCAGCTGTCCGAACTTGGCTAGTCGCCTGCGGGCCCGGTCCTCCGGTTCGCCCCGCGCACCTGGGCCACCTTCACCGCCACTCTCAGGTGACCCCCGCGCCGGGCGCCTCCCTCCGGGGACCAGCGCCCGGCCCTGGGTCCCTCAGGTCGGCTGCCTGACCCAGCCCTTGTCCACCATGTAGTCCATCAGGGGACCGAGGGGCTGCTGCTGGAGGAACTCCAGGGTTTGCTGGGAGCGCTGGGGGCTAACCGCGCTGCGCAGGGCGGGCAGGTACTCGGCCTTGTGCATGACCCGCACGTTGTGCGCCGCTCCTGCATTCAGCTGATCGAAGTCATTAATGTGGCCCTCGCCGACCTTCCACAGCGCCTTCGGCGTCACGTGCGGCCCCCAGCTGAGCAGCCGCAGCGCCATGCACGCCGACCTGGCCAGCCGGGGCCGGTCGCTGAATTGCGCCAGGGCGTCGTCCTCCAGCGCGATTGCCGACGTGATCTCGTGTTTCAGGCCGGCCGAATTGGCCAGTTCCGCGCGTACCGGGGTGAGGCCGCCCAGGTAGCCGGCCTTCTCGCTGGTGACTTTGATTGAATCGATTGCGGCATTGACGTACTCGGCGATTACCTGGGCCTTCTTCAGCTTGGGGCTGGTCGAGAGGTTGACCCCGGTGTCGGTCAGTTCCTGGCGCAGGTCACCGAGCGCGTCCGCCACGACGGACTTGATGACGCCGAGCAGTCGCGGGAGCTGAGACTGCCGCTCCGGACTCGGGTCCGACAGCCACTGGGCGAGCTGGCCGGGCGTCAGCAGGTCATCGCAGACGTCATTAGCGCAGGTGACCACGCGCATGAACGGGCTGTCGAGCCGCATCCGCGTGATGGGCCCCTTGCCCGTGATGGCCAGCGGCTGGTTCTCCCAGTATACCTGGATGCCGAGGGACCGCCACGCCTGGTCCTCTTCGGTATCATTGAGCTGCCCATGCGTCTCGCCGGCAACGACGATGACATTACCCTGCGCGAAGGCATCACTGACTGCGTTCATGGCCACCCCACTCGATGCGATTCCCCTTTCTCTGTTAATACAATGAATTACCAAATATGTCAATCCTGAAATAAAGTCACCGAATTAAACAAATTAACGACCCCGGCCATCCCGTCGAAACCCGGCCCGCCCACAGGTACTGGTAACCGGGGTCGGCGGAGGGTGCGGGACAGGTGATTACCAAGCGCCCCGAGACCCGCCCCGGCCGCTGCCCACAGCAGTCGCGATCTGTCCGCAGGAGTTACAGAGCTTGACGTGCAGGGGGTGTCCTGGGCCGTCGGCGGGGGCGGTGAGGAACGAACGACTCGCTGGTACTCCTCATCGAGGATCGCGTGGAAGCGTCGCTCACGTCGGCTAGCAGATGTCGAGAACCTGGCCTCTCGCGCGTTGCGCCACGAAAGAGACCGAGGGCAAGCGGCGAGCCACCGGTGAGTCCAATGCCCAGCAGCACCACAAGCGACACGATAACCGGGGCGGACGGTCGGACCGATCCACGGTCAGCAGGATTGCGCCTCATCGGGGTGCGACAACCGCGAGTTAAGGAACAGGCGGCGGAAGCGGGGCGATCTCGCGGGCGAAGTACAGCGTATTATCCACGCACGGTTATAAGGAGGCAACCTTCCGAACTGGCAGCGTTAGTCGCGAGTTACGGTAATCGGGTGCGCTTCATGCGGGGTAGCGCCAGGGCTCCTGGGTGTAGGTGAGGCCGGCAGGCGTTGTCCACTGGTGGTAGCCGGGCTTGACCTCTTGGACGGTCCAGCCGGCGGATTGCTTGACGCGGTGGCAGGAGCGGCTGGCGGACCAGCAGTTGCAGCCGCAGGTCCGGCCGCCTTGCTCGAACGGCTGGGCGTGCTCGAAATCGGTGTCCCGGGCGTGGCGGGAGCAGGCGGGGAAGCCGCACTTGCCGTCACGCACGTTGACGAGGTGGCGGAGCAGGGTGCCGGGGTCGTGGCCGGCGCTCTCGTACTGGTGGCCGCATTCCCCGGTTGGCACCGGGTGCAGGTCGATGACGTACTCGCGGGCCTGCCCGGGCAGGGTGAGGATCCACGAGCCGTACCCGCCCGGCGGGCCGTTCCCCTCATTCGGTTTGAGGATGAATCCTCGCGCTGGCGATGACGACGGGGTCGGCGATGGGGAACCGGAATGTTCTTGCGGTTGGTGTGAGCTGGCTGGTCTTGGGGGTTTTGGTCGCTTGCGGGGCTTGGCGCAGCCGTGGCCGATGGCGTGGCCTTCGGCGCTGACTATGGTCAGGCAGAATTTGCTATTGGGGTGGCGGGCGGCGGTCTCGGCGAGCTGGCGGGCGAGGGCGGGGTCCAGGGGGCCGAGGTTGCGGGCCTCTCCTGGTCGCTGAGCGTGGCCGGCGGCGGTGAGGAACGGGATGTCGAGGTGCCGCAGGACCAGGTTGACCTCCGCCGCAACGGCCGGCCCGGGACTGCTGGCGGGCCCGCTGCGGGACTCGCCCTGATCGTCTTGCGGGCGGGCGGCAGGGCTGGTGGTCGCGGGATCCCCGCACCGGCCGGCGGCACGGTCGCAGGCAGCCGGGTCGCAGGCAGCCGGGTCGCAGGGGCCATCAGGATTGCGGGTGGCGGGGTTGCGGGTGGCGGGGTCGCTGGGCCCAGGGTTGCAGGTGGCGGGGTCGTGGGTGGCATGTGGCGGTTCGCCTGCTGCCGCATCCCCGCAGGCATTATCGTCCTGGCCGCAGTCGCCGCCGCCGGTATTCCTGGCCGGGGCGTCAGCTGCGGGAGGGGATCCCTGGAAGCCGGTGTCCGTGGCGCCGTCATCGCGGGCGCGGGCCTTGCCGCGCATGGCGGCACCAAGGTGGGTGGAGGCACCGGGGTAGGCGGGGGCACCGGGGCGGGCGGAGGCACCCGGGTAGGCGGGCGCGCCTGATGTGGCGGAGGTAACCGGCGAGCCGGGGGTGCCTGGCCCGGATGGGGAGGCGTCCGCCTGGGCGGCGTCCTCGGTCCGGAAGCGGGCGATGCGATCCGCTGCCGGGACGAGGTTGAGGAGGTCGAGGTAAGCAGCGACGCGGAGGATGTCGAGGGGGCGCTTGACGCCGGCGGCGCGGTAGGCCTGGGCGCGCTGGTCCACGTGAGCGTGGGCTTGCAGGGCCTCGTCGGTGGGCAGGCCGGTGCCGAGCAGGGCGCAGGTCCCGGCCGCCTCGCGCCAGAACGAGACCCGGGCGTTCTCCCGTTCCTCCTTCTCGCGGCGCCGCGCCGCGCCGTCAGGGTCGACTGCGACCACGGCCCGCTGGACCAGGCGCAGCAGCTCGGTCCAGGTCCGGCACCGGCTAAGGCCGGCCACGATCAGCTCCTCAGCCCGGCCGAGTGCCGCAGGATCGAGGAGCACGCCGGTCTCCTCGGCTACCATTCGTGCCCGGCTCAGGTCGATCCGCCCGTCATCGAGGGCCTGCCCGATGCGGGGCAGCCGCGCCTCCAGCGCCCACGCGGCCTGCAGGAGCTTGCGGGCGGCGGGGACCGACGTCCGTAGCTCCAGGGCGACCTCGTGCGCCAGCCGGTCATCCCACTCCCACGGGAGGCCGGACTCGGTCGCGGTGCCGGGGTTCTCCTCGTCGGGGCGGCGCCGGATCAGCTCGCGCGCCACTGCCAGCTTGCGGCCCGCCACCCAGCAGTCCACCGCCGCCCACCGGCCCAGCACCCCGAACACCTCGCCGTCATCCCGGCCCGGGCACCGGCCGTCAGGACCAGACGCCCGGCTGAGGACCAGCACCTCCCGGGCACCCGGCCGCGCCCGCCGATCACCCCCGCCCCGGCCGCCCCGGCGCTGTCCGCCTTGGCCCGACCCGCCTTGATCGTGGCTGTCCTGCCGCTGGCTGCCCTGGCCGTGGCTGCCCGGCTGCTGTCTGCCCTGCTGCAGTCTGTCCTGCCGCCGGCTGCCCGGCTGCTGTCGGCCTTGATCGTGGCTGCCCTGCTGCAGTCTGTCCTGCCGCCGGCTGCCCTGGCCGTGGCTGCCCTGCTGCAGTCTGCCCTGCCGCCGGCTGCCCGGCTGTTGTCTGTCCTCCCGCCGGCTGTCCTGCCGCTGGCTGCCCTGGCCGTGGCTGCCCTGCTGCAGTCTGTCCTGCTGCAGTCTGTCCTGCTGCTGGCTGCCCTGGCCTTGCCTGCCTTGGCCCGGGTCCTGCTGGGCCGATCCGTCGTCGCCCGGGACGCCCAGGCCACGCCCACTGCCTTGACCATCCCGGCCACCCTGGCCGTCGCCGCGCCCGGAGGGGCCGCCCGGCGCGCCGTGGCCTGCGGGCAAGCCGCTCGCGGGCGCGTCGCCCGCAGTCCCGAAGCCACCCACCGCGCACCTCCCGCCAGCATCGGCGATGTCGATCATAGGTATGACCGCCATCGCTAAGCATTATCGCAATTCGAATACTACCACGAATTGGTAGGAATGCAAGTAGCAAGCTCAGCTTCAGAGGGCTGCCGCGACTGGATCATCGGGTCTCGCCCGCTGCTGGCTGGGTGGAGAGGCGGGGCAGGCTGCGGTCGAAGACGGTGATCAGCAAGTACAGCACGCCGGCGCCGAGCATGATCCACGCCAGGTGGTGCATGCCGGCGGTGCTGGCGCGCTGGCCGAAGGAGGCGGCGGTGGCGGAGGAGGCGATCATCGAGCCCATGTAGCCGAAGGTCCGCAGCAGGCCGGCCGACGAGCCGACGCGCTCCGGGTCGGCCTGGAAGTAGGCCGAGTTCTGCAGGGCGAGGCTGTTGGAGCCCTGGGGGATGCCGAAGACCACCGCCAGGGCGACCAGCGACCACAGGGGGCTGGCAGCAGTCAGGGTGAGCATCAGCGAGCAGGCACCGATCTGAAATACCGATCCCAGCAGCAGCTTGCCGAACACGCCCTTGTGGCGGCCGGTGAGGGTGGCGACGCCGATGCCGACGATGAACATCGGGATCTGCACCAGGCCGGCCTTGAAGGGCGACAGGCCGAAGCCCTCCTCGGTCCACTGGGTGAAGCCGTACAGGAACGAGTAGGACACGGTGTAGGCCACCAGCGCCCGCGCGTAGGTGGCCAGTAGCGGCCCGTTGCCGCCGAGGACCCGCAGGTCGATGAACGGGGTGGCCGCCCGCAGCTCGCGCAGCGTGAAGCAGGCCCCGGCGGCGGCGGCGATCGCCAGCAGGTACCAGCTCGCCAGGCGCAGGCTCATCAGGAACAGCAGCAGCGCCACCAGCATGGCCGCGAACAAGGCCATGCCGGGCAGGTCGATCAGCGTGGTCAGCCTGCCCCGGGGGTTGCCGTCCCGGGCAGCACCAGCCCGCGCGGCGTTGTCCGGGGCGGCGTTGTCCGGGGCGGCGTTGTCCAGGGCGGCGTTGTCCGGGGCGGCGTTGTCCAGGGCGGCGTGCCGGGGGATCCGCAGGCCGAGGATGACCCCGGCCACCGCCAGGGGGATGTTGATCGCGAGGGTGGAGCGCCAGCCGCCCAGCCCGATCAGCAGGCCGCCCAGCAGCGGGCCGATTATGGAGATGGTCTGGGTGCTGACGGCCAGGGCGGTCAGCACCCCGGCCGGGCTGTCGCGGCCGGTGCGCCGGGCCTCGCTGCGCAGCAGGGCCATGGCGGCGGGGTAGCCCGAGCAGGTGCCGAAGCCGAGCAGCACCCGGGCCGCGATGAGCACCCCGAGGCTGGGGGCCACGGCGCCGATGACGCCGGCCACGCCGACGAGGCTGGTGCTGGCCAGGAACAGGGTGCGCGGGCCGAAGATGTCGATCAGCCGCCCGGTGACCGGCTGCCCGAGCGCGGTCGCCAGGTAGAGGGCGGAGACGAGCCAGGCGGTCTGCGACGGCGGCTCCCCGAACGCGGCCCCGATCGGGATGAGGGCGACGGCGACGATGGTGGAGTTGACCGGGTTCAGGATGGAGCCGAGCATCATCGGCGGGATGAGCCGGCGGTCGAAGCCCTCGCTCCCGGCGCCGGCCCGGGGGCCGGCTTCGCGGTCAGTCATCGTCAGTCATCGTCAGCCCAAGCTCATCAAGTCACGTTGCCTAGTTTGCCTGGGCAGGTTACCCCCCTGCGGGAGCGGGGCCTGCCCGGCCCGGATAACCTCCCGCTCCGTCCCTTAGTGCCTTAAATGGCTGGCAAACCGGTAAAGCCGCCAATTACGGCAAACGAGAAAGGTTTAAAAACGGGCCGGAATAGGGGGCGACTTGCGGCTAAGCTAAGGCTTCCAATCACAATGCGGCTGGCGCGGTGTTTCGTCGTCGGCCGTACCATGCGGGGAAAGAGGAAACATGAGACGTCGCATCGCGGCCCTCGCAGGCGCTGCCATTCTTCCCGGGCTGCTCCTGGCCGCCCTCTCCGGCTCGGCCCGGGCCGACGCTGCTACGGGGTCGTACACCATCCTGAACGCCGGCAATGGCCAGTGCCTGGCGTCGCCGCTGCGGCCACTGGTCGTCATGCTCCCGTGCGACGGGACCGCCCACCAGCAGTGGACCATCAGCCCGACCGGGACTGGCCCGTTCTCCATTCGCAATGTCGCCACCGGCCAGTACGTCACGGTGTCGGGCGGCGCCGCCCTCACGTCGCCGAGCGCGGCTTACTGGGGAATTTCGGCTCCCGGTAATTCAGGGTCGTCCATTTCGGTGCCCGGGACTAACCTCAGCCTGACGCGGCTGCTCGGCAACGGCGTCGTCGTCCAGCACGCTACTGGAGCCAATAGCCAGGGCTGGAATCTCGTGCCGGTGATGGCCGGCTAGCGCGGGCTAGCCGCGCTAGCAACGGGCTAGCCGGCGGCCGGGAGGTCGTGCACGGTGGCGGGGGTGTCGAGCACGCGGCCGGGGCCGACCGCCCGCTGCGGGCCGGCGAGGGTGAAGGACCCCGTGAGGGGGAGGCAGTCGGAGGCGCCGCCGATCGCCACGCCGATCTCGCCCGGCTCCACGATGCGGGTGCCGCCCAGGCCGGTGAACGAGGTCCGGTCGGCGTGCAGCCGGAACGCCACCCGCCGTCCCTGCCCGGGCGCGAGCGGCACCCGGGCGAAGCCGGCTAGCCAGCGGGCCGGCCGGGTGACCTGCGCGACCGGGTCGCTCAGGTACAGCTGCACGACCTCGGTGGCCGCCACGGCGCCAGTGTTGCGGACGGTGCAGGAGACCTCCACCGCGGCGTCCGTGGGCACCTCCCGGGCCGACAGGATGAGGTCCTCGTAGCTGAACGTCGTGTAGGACAGGCCGTGGCCGAACGCGAACAGCGGGGTCGGGTCGAGCATGCTCCCGCCGTGCCGCCCCGCGTTCGCGGTGCGCAGGTAGGTCGCGGGCTGCCCGGCCGGCGTGGCCGGCACCTCGACCGGCAGCTTGCCGCTGGGCGCGACCTCGCCCGTGAGCACGCGGGCCAGCGCCGGGCCGCCCTCCTCGCCCGGGAAGAACGCCTGCACGACGGCGGCCAGCTTGCCCGCCACCGCGCCGAGCGCGTAGGGGCGCCCGGTGACGAGCACCGCCACCACCGGCGTGCCGGTGGCGGCCAGCGCGCGGAGCAGGTCTTCCTGCCCGCCGGGCAGCGTCAGCGCGCTGACGTCGCACCCCTCCCCGGACGTGCCCCGGCCGAACAGGCCGGCCTCGTCACCCACCACTGCGATCACGACATTCGCAGCACGGGCCCGGGCGACTGCCTCGCCGAACCCCGCGCGGTCGTCGCCGCGGACCGTGCACCCCGGGCTGTAGCTGACGCCCGCGAAGCGGGCCCGCAGCGCGTCCAGCAGCGTGGTCACCGCGACCCCGGGCCCGTCATGGCCGCCCTTGGCCAGGTGCCCGAGGTGACGGGGCATGCTGTAGCAGCCGAAGAACGCCAGCGGGTCGTCGGCCAGCGGCCCGACGACGGCGATGGTCGCGCCGGGCGCGAGGGGCAGCGTGCCCCCGGGGTTGGCCAGCAGGACGACGGACTCCTCGGCCAGGCGCCGGGCGGCCGCCCGGCCGGCCGGGGGGTCGAGGTCGGGGTCATCCGGGCCGGGGACCGGCTCCCAGCCAGGGTCGAGCAGGCCCAGGTCGGCCTTCTGCCGCAGGACGCGCGCGGCCGCCCGGTCCACCAGGGCGACGGGGACGTCGCCAGCCGCGACGGCGGCCCGCAGCGGCTCGCCGAAGCAGCGGGTGCCGGGCAGCTCCACGTCCACCCCGGCCGCCAGGGCGAGGGCGGCGGCCCCGGCTGGGGAGGCGGCGACCGCGTGCTGGAGCTGCAGGAACGCGATCGCGTGGTAGTCCGAGACCACCACCCCGTCGAAGCCGAGCGCATCGCGCAGCAGGGTGGTCAGCAGGTACGGGTCGGCGGTGGCGGGCACGCCGTCCACGTCGGGGTAGGCGGGCATCACCGAGCGCGCGCCGCCCCTGATCGCCATCTCGAACGGCACCAGGATCACGTCGGCCAGCTCGCGGGCGCCCATCGAGACCGGGGCCATGTTGCGGCCGGCCCGGGAGGCCGAGTAGCCGGCGAAGTGCTTCAGCGTCGCCTGCACGCCCGCCCCCTGCAGCCCCCGGACGTAGGCGGTCCCGATCGCGCCAACCAGGTACGGGTCCTCGCCGATGGTCTCCTCGGTCCGGCCCCAGCGCGGGTCGCGGGACACGTCGAGGACCGGGGCCAGGCCCTGGTGGATCCCGGCCGCCCGCATGGTGGCGCCGATGGAGGCGGCCATGTCGGCCACGAGGTCCGGGTCGAACGACGCGCCCCAGGCCAGCGGGGTCGGGAAGATCGTCGCGGTCCAGGTGGCGAAGCCGGTCAGGCATTCCTCGTGGGCCACGGCCGGGATGCCGAGCCGGCTGGCGGCGATGACCCGGGCCTGCAGGTCGCGCAGGGCGCTGATCCCGGCCGAGGGCGGCACCGGGCGGGTGCCGAAGACCCGGGTGAGCTGGCCGAGGCCGTTCTTGATGAGCTCCTCGAAGGGCTCCCCGGCGCCGAACAGGTCCTGCAGCGGGGCGACGCCCTCGCCGGTGTCGCCTGCCTCGGTGTCGTCTACCCCGGTGCCGTCCGTCCCGGTCGCCCCGACGGCGCCGATCCACACGCTGCCGAGCTGGGCGACCTTCTCCTCCAGGGTCATGCGGGCGAGCAGGTCGGCGACGCGCTCGGCGGCCGGGCGGGCCGGGTCCCGCCAGGGGCACGACTCTCCGGCGGGCGCGCGGACGGGAGCGAGGGGAGTGGCCTGGTCGGCTGGCTGGGTCACGTCAGATCCTCCGGGGAGCCGCGGTGGACTCCCGTACGACGAGCTCGGTGGACAGCTCCACCCGGGTCGAGGGCAGCGGCTTGCGGTTGATGAGGTCGCCCAGCATCTGGGCGGCGACGCTGCCCATCTCGGCCAGCGGCTGGCGCACGGTCGTGATCGGGGGCGAGGCCCAGCGGGTGACCGGCAGGTCGTCGAAGCCGACCACGCTGAGGTCCTGCGGCACCCGCAGCCCGCGCATCCGGGCCGCCTCGTAGACCCCGAACGCCTGCTGGTCGCTGCCGGCGAAGATCGCGGTCGGCGGCTCCGGCAAGTCGAGGAGCTCGACCGCCCGGGCGAAGCCGCCCTCATGGCTGAAGTCGCCGAAGCGGACGAGGCCCGGGTCGAAGCCGACGCCCGCGCGGTCCAGGGCCGACCGGTACCCGTCAGCCCGGGCCAGGCTGCACAGCGTGTCGGCCGGGCCGCTGATCATCGCGATGACGCGGTGCCCGAGGCCGAGCAGGTGCTCGGTCGCGGCGATGCCGCCCGCCCAGTTCGTGGCGCCGACGCTCGGGATGTCGGTCGGCGGGGCGTTGACGGGGTCGATCACGACTAGGGGGATCCGCGCGGTGCGCAACTGGCTGACGTGCTCCTGGGTCAGCCGCGAGGTCACCAGGATCACCCCGGCCGAGTCATGCCGGGCCACGGTGGACGTCCAGCTGGCCGGGCGGGCGCTGCCATGCCGGACCGAGGACACGACCACTGCGGCCTCATGGGCGGCGCTCCATTCCTCCACCCCGCGCAAGATCTCCACCGCCCACGGGCTGTCCAGGCCGGCCAGCACGAGGTCGATGAGGCCGGCCCGCCGGTGCCGCCGCGGTCCCGGCCGCGCGTAGTGATGCTGGTCCAGGAGCGCCTCGACCCGGGCACGAGTGCCCGGGGCGACGTCGGGACGGCCGTTGATGACCTTGGAGACGGTGGGCAGCGAGACGCCCGCCTCGGCGGCGATCGACGCGAGGGTCGTCTTGCGCTCGAGCACGCGCCGCCCGCCCTGGCCGTCCTGCTGGCGCGCGAGCGCGTCGTCCTGTGGGCCCACCCCGGCCACCTTCCTCGCAGAAGCCTGCCCGACAGTTTTCCGAAACTTTCGGATCGCGGCGCGGAGTCGGGAAGAATGCGCCACCCATCGAGCATCGTACGTGAGCCGGTGCTCAAGGGGAACTCCCAGTTCGCGACTTAGGCCCGTCCCGCCGGACAATGGCCAGCTCAGAGCCAGTGGTCGGCGAGGCCGGGAGGCGGCTCGGCCCTGTCCGCAAAATGTCGGTAACGGTGCGGGAACCGGGGGTTGACCTTCGTTGGGCAGGAACCTACGATGACGGCACCGTCGAAATGTTTTGCAGAAACTTTCGGAATATGTGGCTGGGCCGGAATGGGATTGCCTGCCAAACCGGTCCGGCGCAGGCCGTTACCCCCCGGGGAGATGAGCTTTCAATGATGAACAGACGGGTTGTCGCTGCCCTGGTCGCCGCGGCTACCGCGAGCCTCGCGCTCGCCGCCTGCAGCAGCAGCGGGCCAGCCAGCTCCAACGCGAGCGGCTCCGGCTCTAGCTCCGGCTCCAAGGTCACGCTGACCTGGTGGAACAATGCCACCAACCAGCCCTTGCTCGGCGTCTACACCAGCGCCATCAAGGGCTTCGAGGCGTCTCACCCGAACGTCACGATCACCAACGTCCCGATCCAGAACGAGCTCCTCCAGGACACGAAGATCCCGCTCGCCCTGGAGGGCAGCAACCCGCCCAACATCTACCAGCAGTGGGGCGGCGGCGTCCTCGGCCAGCAGGTCACCTCGGGCAAGGTCGCCGACATCACCAGCGAGGTGGCCAGCTGGATCGGGAGCGTCTCGGGCGCGTCGGGCTGGCAGTCGGGCGGCAAGCAGTACGGCGTCCCGGTTGACCTGCACGTCGTCGGCTTCTGGTACCGCAAGGACATCTTCACCAAGGTCGGCATCACCGTGCCGGCGACCCTCGCCCAGCTGGAGTCCGACGACGCCAGGCTGCACGCCGCCGGCTACGCGCCGATCGCGGTTGGCAGCAAGGACCGCTGGCCGGACGCTTTCTGGTGGGAGTACTTCGCGCTGCGCGACTGCCCCCAGGCGACCATCACCTCTTCCATCGGCAGCAAGAGCTTCGGCGACGCCTGCTTCAGCAAGGCGAGCACCGACCTGGCGGCGTTCCTGAAGACCAGCCCGTTCCAGGCCGGCTTCCTTGGCACCTCCTCCCAGCAGGGCGCGGGCAGCTCGGCCGGGATGGTCGCCTCGGGCAAGGCCGCGATGGAGCTCCAGGGCGACTGGGACCCGTCGGTCATGCAGGGCGTGTCCACCAACAAGGACCTCCCCAGCCAGCTCGGCTGGTTCCCGTTCCCGCAGACGCCAGGCTCGGCCGGGTCGCAGACCGCGGTCCTCGGCGGCGGTGACGGCTTCTCCTGCACCGGCCCCCAGGCCCAGGCCCAGGCATGCGCGCAGTTCCTGCAGTACCTCGACTCACCGGCCGTCCAGCAGCAGATAGTCGGCCCCGGGGCCAGCGGTGAGCCCGTCGTCGCGTCGGCGGCCAGCGCGATCAAGCTGCCCGCGACCCAGACCGCCGCCGCCTACTTCAAGACCGCCGCCTACGTGCAGCTCTACTTCGACACGGCGCTGCCGACCAAGCCGGGCCAGAACCTGGACACGGCGATCGCGAACTACTTCTCGGCCCCGAGCACGGGCACCGCGTCCTCTATCGCCAACTCGGCCCAGACGCCCTGACGATGAGCCAGGGCACGGCAATCGAAACCGGGCCAGGCCCGGCCGCGGCGGCGGCCCCCGCCGCGGCCGGGCCGTCGCGCGCCCCGTGGTGGCGCGGCCCCCGGCTGCGCCAGAACGCTGAGGTCACGATCCTGCTCGCCCCGGCCCTGGTGCTGTTCGCGGGCTTCGTCCTCATCCCGATCGTCATCGCGGCCTACTACAGCTTCTACAACTGGTCCGGCTACGGGCCGCTGAACCAGCCCATCGGGCTGCGGAACTACAGCTTCGCGTTCAGGGACCCGGCCTTCATCCACGCGATCGAGCACACGCTGATCATCACGGTGGCGTCGGTGGTCATCCAGGGCCCGCTGTCGATCGGCCTCGCCCTGCTGCTGAACCGCAAGTTCATCGGGCGCACGTTCCTGCGCACGGTGATCTTCGCCCCGTACGTCCTGCCGCCCGCGGTCACCGGCGTCATGTGGTCGCTGATCCTGCAGCCGAACGGCTTCGCCGACCAGGTGCTCAGGGCGCTCGGCCTCGGCGGCCTGGTCCAGCTCTGGCTGGCCGATCCGCACATCGTGCTGTGGACGAACTTCGTCGTGCTGACCTGGCAGTACCTCGGCTTCGGGATCGTGCTGCTGCTGGCCGGGCTGCAGGGCATCCCGGCCGAGCTGACGGAGGCGGCCGCGATCGACGGGGCCGGCCCGTGGCAGGTCACCCGGCGGATCACGCTGCCGCTGCTGGCCCCGACGATCCGGATCTGGGCGTTCATCACCGTCATCGGCTCGCTGCAGGTGTTCGACGTCGTCTGGATCCTCACCGAGGGCGGCCCGGCCGGCTCCTCGGGCACGATCGCGACCTACATGTACCTCAACGGCGTCGAGGCGACGGACTTCGGCTTCGGGGCGGCGATCGCGGTCATCTTGTTCGCCTTCTGCTTCGTGTTCGCGCTGGTCTACCAGCGGTTCGCGCTGCGGCGGGACACGCGCGGCGCGCTGACGAGGGCGGTGGGGTAAGCAATGGCTGCTCTGACGAGCGCTGGCCGTGACTACGGTGCTGGTCCTGACCACAGCGCTGGCCCTGACTACAGCGGCGCCTACGCGCTGCGCCGGTGGACGGTCATGCCGGCGATGTACCTGGTGGCGATCGTGGCCCTCGGGCTCACGATCGTGCCGCTGCTGTTCGTCCTCGTGGACGGCTTCCGCACCAACGGCGACATCAACGCCACCCCGGCCGGCCTGCCGCACCCGTGGGTGGCGGGGAACTACTCCGCGATCCTCACCTCGGCCCCGTTCTGGCAGTTCCTCGGCAACAGCTTCCTCGTCGCCGGGGTCGCGACCGCGGCGATCGTGGTGCTCGGCTCGATGGCGGCCCTGGCCCTGTCCCGCTATGAGTTCCGGGGCCGGGAGTTCTTCTACTCGGTGTTCGTGTCGGGCCTGCTGTTCCCGATCGGCGTCGGGGCGCTGCCGCTGTACCTGCTCTTGCAGCGGCTGGGCCTGCTGGACAACCAGTTCGGGGTCGCGATCCCGGAGGCGGCGTTCGGGCTGCCGATCACGCTGGTCATCCTGCGGCCGTTCCTGCGCGCCATCCCGGCCGACCTGCAGGAGGCGGCGCTGGTGGACGGGGCCAGCCGCTTCCGCTTCTTCGCCCAGATCCTGCTCCCGCTGGCCAAGCCGGCCCTGGTCACGGTGGGCCTGCTCGCGTTCGTGACCAGCTGGAACCAGTACCTGCTGCCGTTGCTGGTCCTGCAGACGTCTTCCCATTTCACGCTGCCGCTGGGCACCTACATCTTCCAGACCCAGTACTCCCAGAACGACGCGGGCATCATGGCGTTCACCGCGCTGGCGATGGTCCCCGCCCTGGGCATGTTCCTGTTCGCCGAGCGCTACCTCGTCGCCGGGGCGGCCGGCGCCGTCAAGGGATAGGTAGGGCCGTTGAAGAATAGTCATGACGAGATCTGACCGATCATCGAGAGGAGCTCAACGATGAGTGCAGACCGTTACGTGCCGTCGCGGGCGGACCGGTTCTCCTTCGGCATCTGGACCGTGGGCTGGCAGGGCGTGGACGTGTTCGGGTCGGCGGTGCGGCCGCCGATGGCGGCGGACCGGGCGGTGCGGAAGCTGGCGGAGCTGGGCGCCTACGGGGTTAACTTCCACGACAACGACGTGTTCGGCTTCGATGCCAGCGCGGCCGAGCGGGACGCGCTGGTCTCGGCGTTCCGGAAGGCGCTGGAGGAGACCGGGCTGGTGGTGACGACGGCGACGACGAACCTGTTCGGGCACCCGGTGTTCAAGGACGGGGCGTTCACCGCCAGTGACCGGCAGGTCCGGCGGTTCGCGCTGGCGAAGGTGATGCGGAACCTGGACCTGGCGGCTGAGCTCGGGGCGGGGACGTACGTGTTCTGGGGCGGGCGGGAGGGGGCGGAGTCGGGGGCGTCGAAGGACGTCCGGGCGGCGCTGTCGCGGTACGCCGAGGGGCTGGACCTGCTGTCGGAGTACGTGATCGAGCAGGGCTACGGCCTGCGGTTCGCGATCGAGCCCAAGCCGAACGAGCCGCGGGGGGACATCCTGCTGCCGACGCTGGGGCACGCGATCGCGTTCATTAACGAGCTGGCGCACCCGGAGATGACGGGGGTGAACCCGGAGGTCGGGCACGAGGAGATGGCGGGGCTGAACTACGCGCACGGGATCGCGCAGGCGCTGTGGCACGGGAAGCTGTTCCACATCGACCTCAACGGCCAGCACGGCCCGCGGTATGACCAGGACCTGCGGTTCGGGGCGGGCAACGCCCGGGGCGCGTTCTGGGTGGTGGACGCCCTGCTGCAAGGCGGCTACGACGGGCCGGTCCACTTCGACTACAAGCCGCCGCGGACCGAGGACGACGCCGGGGTGTGGGAGTCGGCCCGCGCCTGCATGCGCAACTACCTCATCTTGCGGGAGAAGGCGCTCGCGTTCCGGGCCGACCCCGAGGTCCAGGCGGCGCTGGCCGGGTCCGGGGTCGCGGAGCTGTCCGAGCCGACCCTGGCCGGGGGCGAGACCTGGCGCGACGTTCGCGACGCCACGGTCGACGCCGGCGCCCTCGGCGCCCGCGGCCTGGCCTACGAGCACCTGGACCAGCTCGCCCTCGAGCACCTCTACGGCATCCGCTGACGCTTTCACGGAACCGGGAACTGAGGTGCGCCGGCTCCTCAGTTCCCGGGCCCGTGATAGAACGCCTTTCAGGCCCGAGGCGTATACGTGCGGACGCGAGCCGGGGCGCCGTGCGCGGCGACCGCCAGGTCGGATTGCAACGCGAAATAAGCGGGCTTGGGGTTAAGGCTAACGTCGTAAATCGACGCGTAGCCTTCCCCGGTAAACGTGCCCGGCACCCAGGAATCCGCGTCGGTGAAGCCCCAGACGGTGAATGAGATTAGCTCCGGCACGGCCAGGGCGGCCTTCAGCATCTCGGAGAACTCATACGGCTGGGCGAACAGCGCCAGGCTGTCGGTCGGCACCTGGTCGGTCGCGTTGTTCACGAACGTGCGCACGTCCGCCTCGGTGATCGCGACCTTCAGCCCGAGGCCCGCGAAGGCCGCGATGTCCTGCTGGAGGCGCTGCGGGCTCCAGCCGTACTGGGTGTCGAGGTGGCCCTGGATGCCGACGCCGCTGATGGGAACGCCGTCGTCCAGCAACTGGCGCGCGAGCGCGTAGGCGGCGCTGAACTTGGCGTTCGTGCCGTCCTCGCCGCCGATGTTGTAGTCGTTGTAGAACAATAGCGCCCGCGGGTCGGCCTCGTGCGCCCAGCGGAACGCCAGCGGGATGACCTGCGGGCCCGCGTTGACGATCCACCAGTTCGCGGGGTCGACGCCCGAGGGGCTGGCGTCGGTGAGGAACTCGTTGCACACGTCCCACTGCCAGATCCGCCCCCGGTAGCGGCCCACCTCGGTGAAGATGTGCTCCTGGAGGAGGTCCAGCAGCTTCGCCCGGCCGATGGCGCCGCTGGCCACGCCGCTGGTGAGCCAGTCGGGCAGCTGGTTGTGCCAGCAGAGCGTGTGCCCGCGCACGAGCTGCCCGTGGGCCCGGGCGAAGCGGAGGAGGTTGTCGGCCCCGGCCCAGTCGAAGGTGCCCTGGGCCGGCTCGACGACCTGCCACTTCATCTCGTTGCCGGGGGTGACGACGGAGAACTGGCTGGCGGCGACGGCCGCCCACGCCGGGGTGTCGAGGTCTTGCGGGATGATCGCGCTCCCGATGCGCAGCCCGATGGCGGCGGCGAGGTCGCGCAGCGGGGCGCTGGGGTCATGGCCAGGGTCGCGGGGGCGGGCAGGGGCCGCGGCAGCGGAGCCCGCCCCGCCGAGCACCGCCGCCGTGGCGGCCGCGCCGGCGGCGCCCGCCGCGAGCAGAGAACGGCGCCTCATCTCCATGTGATCGTCTCCCATTTGCTTGCGAAATATTTCGCCCCAATGCGAAAGTTTCGAAGCGAATATGCCGAATAAGCGCACCGTATTTGGGATTGGCGTGCGCTGTCAATGGGGAATTGGCGAAGCTTGGCATTTGACGGCCCGGGCGCCTGGCGGGAGGCGGGTTAACGTCGAAACTATCGAAATTCTATGGGGCGGCAATTGATTGGGGATGAGCCGTCAAAGCTGCCAGGCGGCGGCGTCGTCGCGCAGGGCGGCGTACTGCTCGCGGACGGCGGGCTGGGGGGCCGCCTCGAACGTGCGCGACGGCCGGGCGGGCCACTGCGGCGGCTGCTCGCCGCCCGCCAGCGCCCAGGCGGCCTGGCGGGCCGCGCCGAGGGCCACGTCCTGCCCGGCCTCGGGGACCGTGACGGGGACGCCGAAGATCGCCGGGGCGAGCGCGCGGATCGCCTCGGAGCGGGCGCCGCCGCCGATCAGCACGATGCGCCGGGGGCGGACCCCGGTCTCCGTCGTCACGTTGTCGACCCCGTCGGCCAGCGAGCACAAGACCGCCTCGACCGCCGCCCGGGCGAGGTTCCCGGGGGTGGCGTTGCGGGTGGTCAGGCCGCGCAGCACCCCGTTGGCGGCCGGGCGGTTGGGGGTGCGCTCGCCGTCCAGGTAGGGCAGCAGCACCAGGCCGCCCGCGCCCGGCCCGGCCGCCAGCGCCCGGGCCGACAGGCCGGCCGGGTCCGTGCCCAGCATCCGGGCGGTGACGTCCAGCACCCGGGCCGCGTTCAGCGTGGTGATCAGCGGCAGGAACCGGCCGGTCGCGTCGGCGAAGCCGGCTACCAGCCCGGTCAGGTCGGCCGCCGGCGCGGAGGACACCAGGTAGGCGGTGCCGGAGGTGCCGATCGACACCGCCATGTCCCCTTCCTCAAGGCCCAGGCCCAGCGCCGCCCCCATGTTGTCGCCGGTCCCGGCGGACAGGGCGGCGCCCCAGGCCGTGTGCCCGACGACCTCGGCCGGCCCGGCCACCCGGGGCAGGCCCACCGGGTGGCCGAGGGCCAGCTCGGCCAGGTCGGGCTGCCAGGCGTTCGCGGCGGGAGAGTAGTAGCCCGTCCCGGAGGCGTCGCCCCGGTCGGTCGTCGGCGTCGCCTGCGCGGGCGGCACTGCCGCGTTCCCCAGCGCCGCCGTGGCCAGCCGCCAGGTCAGCCAGTCGTGCGGCAGCACCACCATGGCGGTCCGGGCCGCGTGGTCCGGCTCGTTCTCCGCCAGCCAGCGCAGCTTGCTCACGGTGAACGACATCGTCGGAACCGAGCCGGTGCGGCTGGCCCACGCGGCCGGGCCGAGCTCCTCGGTGAGCCGCGCGGCCTGCGGGGCGGACTTGACGTTGTTCCACAGCATCGCGGGCCGGATCACCGCGCCGTGGGCGTCCAGCGCGACCATGCCGTGCTGCTGGGCGGCCACGCCGACCGCCGCCGCCTGCTCGAGCAGGCCCTGCCCGGCTGCGGCGAGCGCGTCCTGCCAGTGGGCAGGGTCACACTCGGGGCCGTCGGGGTGCGGCGCGGCGGCCCCGCCCACCACGGTGCCATCCTCCGCCCGGACGAGCAGGACCTTGGTGGACTGGGTGGAGGAGTCGACGCCGGCGACGAGCATGGCCCACATCCTTGGGGTTCTAGGTACAGGTGGTGCGCTTGTGGCGAGGCTACAAGCCCGGGGTCCTCTTGGCCTGCTCAGGGGACCATCATTTACTATTTTCGGCAACTGTTTCGGGTACCGGGCGGGCCAGGCACCAGCGGTATCTGTTAAGTTACTTACCAGTTTGGGGCATAGCCCTGGTGGCACCTGTGTGGCTACGCTGGTACCTCAGGCATACGCGACAGGAGTACTCGCATGGCACAGATCGTGCTCGACCACGTCGAGAAGGTGTACCCCGGAGGTCACAAGGCCCTTGACGACCTCAACCTGGACGTGAAGGAAGGCGAGTTCATGGTGCTCGTCGGGCCGTCCGGGTGCGGGAAGTCCACCGCGCTGCGGTCGATCGCGGGCCTGGAGGAGATCACCGGCGGGGCGATCCGCATCGGCGAGCGGGTGGTCAACGACCTGCCGCCCAAGGACCGCGACATCGCGATGGTGTTCCAGAACTACGCGCTGTACCCGCACATGACGGTGGCCGAGAACCTGGCGTTCGGCCTGAAGCTCCGCAACACGCCCAAGCCGGAGATCAAGCGCCGGGTGGACGAGGCGGCCAAGCTGCTCGGCCTCGACCCGTACCTCAAGAGCAAGCCCGCCCAGCTGTCGGGTGGCCAGCGCCAGCGCGTCGCCATGGGCCGCGCGATCGTCCGCGAGCCGCAGGCGTTCCTGATGGACGAGCCGCTGTCGAACCTGGACGCGAAGCTGCGGGTGTCCATGCGGGCGGCCCTGAACCAGCTCCACGAGCGGCTGCACACCACCACCGTCTACGTCACCCACGACCAGGTCGAGGCCATGACGCTGGGCCAGCGGGTCTGCGTCCTCCGCGACGGCAAGCTGCAGCAGGTCGACACCCCCCAGACCCTGTTCGAGGCCCCGGTCAACCTGTTCGTGGCCGGCTTCATCGGCTCGCCCGCGATGAACTTCGCGACCGCCGAGCTGGTCCGCGACGATGGCCCGGCGGCCATCTTCGCCGGCTACCGCCTGCCGGTCCCGGCGTCGGTGCTGGAGGCCAAGGAGGGCCTGGACGCCTACTTCGGCAAGAAGGTCATCCTCGGCATCCGCCCGTCGGACTTCGAGGACGGCGCGATGGCCGACGCAAGCTGGGCGCGGTTCCCGGTGAGCGTCGGGGTGACCGAGGAGCTCGGCACCGAGATCCACGCGATCTTCACGATCGACGCCCCGCCGGTCGAGCACGCGAGCATCACCCACGCGACCGCGGGCGACGGCGACGAGGAGGGCGTGCCGACGCTGGTCGGCGGCAAGTCACTGTGGACCGCGCGCGTGTCCGCCCGCTCGGGCGTCCGCCCCGGCCAGTCCCTGGAGCTCGCGGTCGACACCAGCCGCCTGCACTTCTTCGACCCCGACAGCGGCCTGAGCATCGGCCACCCCCAGGCCACCGCCGACCTCGCCGCCGAGCGGGTCGCGTAGCCAGCCCCGCAGCGAGACGAGCCGCCGGCGCCCAGGGGGCGCCGGCGGCTCGCGTGCTTAGCTTGGCTGGAAGGCGAACGTACCTCCGGCTCGGGCCGAAGGAGCCGGAGGTACGTTCGTTATCGTCCTTCGTACCCACTTCTGCGAAGTTCCTCCCCTCGGAGAGGGAATAACTTGCCCGGACTTTTGTCGATCTGCAACATGATGGGCATACCTGATGCTAACTATGCCCGTTAAGCTCTCCCGTGGCTTATGTGTACCCGCTGGCCCTAAATTTACCGAGGAGAGTTGATGGCGGACCAGATGTCCCGCACGACCGTCCCCGCGCCACCGACCCGGCTGGAACCGGACGCGATCGGCGTTGCCCAGGACACCATCATTGGCATGGCGACGTCGGCGCCGGCGGTGGTGGTCGCGTTCTCGCTGGCGGCGCTGGCCTCCGCGGCCAACTACGGCGGCGGCGCGTCCCTCGTCATCTGTGCCATCCCGATGCTGATCATCGCCAACGCGTACCGCCGCCTGAACATGTGGAACGCCAACAGCGGCGCGTCCTTCGAATGGGTCGGCCGGGCGATCAGCCCGTATCTCGGCTTCTTTACCGGCTGGCTGATGATCGTGGGCTACGTCATCGGAACGCTGAGCGGTGTTGTGGGCCTGGGCCCGTCGGTCCTGGCGGTCTTCAACAACAATGCGAACAGCACCTGGGGCAACATCCTCATTGCCACCGTGATCGGCGTGCTGATGGTGATCATCGCGGTGATCGGCATCAAGCTCACTGCCCGGGTCCAGGTGGTCATGGCGCTCATCGAGTACGCCATCCTCGTCATCTTGTCCGTCTGGGGCTTGTCCTGGGTCCTCGGCCACCACGCGGGCACGGTCTCGTTCAGCTCGGGCTGGCTCACCCCGACCGGCATCGGCGGCCATGGCGAGCTCGTCGGCGGCTTCCTCATCGCCGTGTTCGCGTTCAGCGGCTGGGACGGCACGGTCTACGTGAACGAGGAGGTCAAGCACCGCCGGATCAACCCCGGCCGGGCAGCGGTCTTCGCCGCGCTGTTCCTCACCGTCCTCTACGTGCTCGCCCAGGTCGGCCTGCAGGGGGTCGTCCCGGCCAGTGCGCTGCAGGCCCACTCCGACTCCGCCGTCGTCTACGTCGCCCAGACCATGGGCGGCACCGGCTGGGGCGACGCGGCCGCGCTGGCCATCGCCCTGTCCGGCATCGCCACGACCGGTACCGGCATCGTCGTCGGCGCCCGCATCATCTACGGCATGGCGAGCTACCGGGCGCTGCCGGAGTTCCTGGCCAACGTGCCCCGGCGGTTCTCCACCCCGGCCGCCGCCAGCGTCGCCTTCGGCCTGGTCGTGGTCGTGCTCACCTGGATCTACCTGCTGTCCTCGTCGGTCGCGGACGCGTTCACGAACATCCTCGACCTCACCGGCGTGCTGTTCGCGATCTTCTACGTCCTCACCGCCCTGGCCAGCATGGCGTACTACCGGCGGCGGGTGCTGACGCGGCCGGGCGACGCGCTGATGCTGGGCATCCTGCCGCTGGCCTCGGCCGCCTTCCTGGTCTGGATGGTGGTCAAGTCCATGCTTGACGCGCCCGCATCCCAGGTCTGGACGCTGGTCGGCATCATCGTCGCGGGCGTGATCCTCATGTTCGTGGCGAAGTTCGTGCTGCGGTCGCCGTTCTTCAACATCAGCCGGGAGGCTGACTCCGGCCGCGACGAGGTCCCCGTCCGGGCCTAGGAACGCGAGACGCCAAGCGCGGCCCCCGCTTTCCGGCGGGGGCCGCGCTTCGGCGTTCAGGCCGCTAGCAGACGGTGGCCTCGATGAACGAGAACGACGACGGAGTCGACACGACGCGGTCGAGGGTGAGCCCGGCCGAGCACAGCAGCGCCTGCCAGTCCGGCTCGGTCCGGGCGATCATGGAGCCGTCGCCGCCGCCGATGTCCGCCACCACCGCCCCCGGCGGCAGCCGGTAGCCGTCGAACATGCCGCCGCGCAGGAAGCTCGTGACCGCGCCGAAGGTGCGCTGGCGCAGCTCGGCCCGGCCCAGGTCGCGTGCGATCCAGTCGAGGAACCGCTCGCCGTGCTGCCGCTCGGCCGCCGGCTCGCCCGTCCGCACCGTTCCCAGCAGGTCCCCGAACGGCTCGTAGTGCGTCTCCATCAGGTACAGGGCCGCGTACCGGAGGGACCGCGGCCCCTCCGCCAGCGCCATCCCCAGCTCGGTGATCTCGACCTTCTCCTCGTCGGTGCGGAACACGCCCTGGGGGGCCAGGAACCGCATGGCGATCGCGGGCGGGGGCTTCCGCGGGTGCGCGGGAGTGCTGGCGGTACCGGTCATCGTGCTTCCCTTCGTTCCGTAACCCCAGAACCGTACGGAAGGAAGCTCGACTTCGGATTGACCTGCGCTTTAGGCCGCCCGCGCCGGCCGGGCGGCCGCACTGCGGGCGGGCGGGCTAGCGGTTGCCCGTGCGATGCCGGCCGGAGATCCGCCGAAAGCCCAGCCGGGCCTCCTCCTCGGTCAGCGGCGGGCCCTCGGGACCGCCGGCCGGGGCGGCCCCGCCGGGAACGACGCCGCTGGCCACCGTCGCCGCGTCGCGCGCGCTGGCGGCGCCCAGGGGGCTACCCCCGCCCATGACGCCGATCGGGATCGGGGCGCTGGTGACGGTGCCCCCGCCAATGGCGTTCTGCAGGCTGTCGCGGGCGGTGGCGGTCAGCGGGTCGCCCGGCGGCAGGTGCATCTCGCACCGCTCCGTGGTCTCCTGCAGTACCCGGGTGCCGTCGGTGCGGCGGCCCACGGCGAACTGCGCGTGGGCCAGGTTGAGGCCGGCCGTCAGGGTGAGCCGGTGGCTGACCCCGTGCGACTGCGCGTACTGCTCGCGCACCTGCTCGTAGAGCTGGACCGCGGAGGCCATCTTGCCAGCCTGGTGGTAGGCGCCGGCGAGCACGGCCCGGGCCGCGATCGTGTCCTCGTGGCGCGGGCCGAGTACCTTCTCGGAGTCGCTCACCGCGCGCTTGAGCAGCGAGATGGCGGGCTTGGTCTGGCCGTCGGCGACGTAGGCCTCGCCCAGCCGGGTGGCCGAGGCGAGGGTCTCGGGATGCCGGCCGCCCTGGACGCGCTCCCGGTCGGCGAGCACGCGCTGGCCGACCGCGATGGCGGCGGGCAGCTCGCCGGTGGCGCGCAGCCCCGCGATGAGGTCGTCGCGGGCGCTCATGGCCTCCAGGCTGTCGCCGCCGAGCACGTGCTCGTAGGCGGCCGCGGCGTCCGATAGCACGCTGTTCGCCTCGGTCGTCCGGCCTGCCGCCAGCAGGGCCCGGCCCAGGTCGCGGGAGGCGTTGGCCGTGGCCGCCGAGCTTGGCCCGAGCCTGCTCGAGCGGTCGTTGCGGACCCACTGGAACCACGCGATGGCATCGCCCGGCCGGCCCGCGGTGAGGTAGGCGCGGGCCAGGTACTCCGAAATCGCCAGGGTGTCAGGGTGGTCGGCGCCCAGCATCCGGTCGCTGGTGGCGGCCAGCTCGCTCCAGTACCTGACCGCCGCGCTCGGGGCGGGCAGCGCGTCCAGGCTTCGCCCGGCGTGCAGCAGGAGCTTGTGGCAGCCGCCCTGCCACAGCCCGTCGGCGGCGGACCAGCGCAGGCTGTCAGCACAGGACCGGAAGGCGCGGGTCAGCCATTCGGGCTGCCCTTCGCCCGGCCACTGCGCCAGCAGGGCGCTCGCGGCCGCGTCCGCCATCGGGCCGACCGAGGCCTGCGGGATGGCGGCCCGGGTGGCCGCCTGGACGACCCAGTTGGTCCGCACCAGGGGCGGGTCCAGGGACCGGTCGATCGTCAGCAGCCCGGAGGCCTCCAGCGCGGCCATCCCGTCGTGCATCGTCGAGTCGGGAATGGCGGCCTGGCGGCCCGCCGCCAGGAACACCGAGTACGGCATGCCGTTGCCGTCGAGCAGGGACGCGAAGGTGAGCTGGGCGTGGGCGATCGCGGCGGCGAGCTCGTCGGCATGCTCAACCGACACCGTCCACGTGAGCGCGGCGGGCGAGGCACCGTGGCCCGCGAACCGCTCGCGGCGGTCGGTGAGCCGGGTCAGGTAGCCCCGGCAGGTGTGCTCGGAGGTCACGATGACCGAGCTCGCCTGCACGAGGGCCAGCGGCTCGTCGCCGAGCTCGCTCACCAGGTCGGCCGCTCCCTGGCGCTGGTCGAGGTCGTCGGTCAGGCGGCCCATCAGGTACGCGAGCGACTCGCGGTGGCTGAGCGGCCCGATGGGCAGGAGCACCGGGCTCGCCGGGTCATCGGGCAGGGCCGCCACGCTGGTGGTCGTCACCAGCACCCGGCCCGCCGGCCCGGCCGGCCAGAGCCGGTCCATGGCCGCGGCCTCGCGCAGGTCGTCCAGGACGACGAGCCACGGGCGGCCCGACTCGCGCAGCCAGCCGAGCAGTCCCGAGGCCACGGCCTCGGCGTCGCCCGATGCCTGCAGGCCGAGCGCGGCGGCGGCCTCGCAGTAGGTGGACAAGATCGAGGCCCGGCTGGTCGCGCAGGCCCAGATCACGATCTCGACCTGGCCGGACCTCCGCAGCCCGCGCGCGACCGAGATCGCGAGCTGGGTCTTGCCACAGGAGTCGGCCCACTCACGGGCGCCGGAGGCGACCCGCTCGGAGGTCGCTGGGGGCAGCAGCCGCGACCCGGCCCCCCGGTCGGACACGAGCACGACGGTCGCGCCGGGCACGAGCGCGATCGCGGCGTCCCGGCCGGTCTCGGGCCGGGGAATGAACCCGTCGGCCAGCGGGGGAATCGGGGGCAGGGCAGGCAGCGGGGGCATGCGCCTACCTGCCCGTGATCGCGGCGGAGGAGGCGGGGGGGACGCGCGGGCCGGCTGACCGGGCGGCCGCGGCCTGCGCGGCGGCCCACTGGGCGCGGCGGGCGGCCACGTGCTCCACCAGCGTGATGAGCACCTGCTTGACCGAGGCCAGCTGCCGCGCGTCGCATAGCACGACCGGCACGCCCGGGTCGAGGTCGAGGGCGTCCCGCACCTCGTCCTCGTCGTACCGGGGGGCGCCGTCGAAGCAGTTCAGCGCGATCACGAAGGGCAGCTCGCGGCTCTCGAAGTAGTTCACCGACGGGAAGGAGTCATCCAGCCGGCGGACGTCGGCGAGCACCACCGCCCCGAGGGCGCCGTAGGCGAGCTCATCCCACATGAACCAGAACCGCTCCTGGCCGGGCACCCCGAACAGGTACAGCACCAGCTGCGAGCTGAGCGTGATCCGGCCGTAGTCCAGCGCGACCGTCGTGGTCGTCTTGCCCGGAACCCCGTCCAGGTCGTCGTGTCCGATGCTGGCGGTGGTCAGCTTCTCCTCGGTCAGCAGCGGCCGGACCTCGCTGATGGCGGAGACCATCGTCGTCTTGCCGACGGCGAAGCCGCCCGCGATGAGCAGCTTGTGGGGGGAGAAGACGGGCTCGGCCCCCTGGTCGCTAGAGTGCGCGGAGTCCATTGAGTATCTCCCTTAGCAGGTCATCGCTGGGCATCTCCCGCGCGGGGCGCTGCCGCACGACCTTGACCGCGCCGAGCATGACGAGGTCAGCGAGCAGCACGCGCACTACGCCGACCGGCAGCGCGGTGCCCGACGCGATGTCGGCGACGGTGGTCGGCGCCAGGGCCAGGTCGACGATCTTGCGGTGCTCCGGGCTCCGGCGGGAGGCATCGCCCCCGCCGCCACCTGCCTTGCTGGTGGCGACGACGACGGCGATCAGGTCGAGCATCTCGCCGTCGGCGGGCTCGGTCCGGCCGCCCGTCACCGCGTAGGGGCGAACGACCGGGCCTGACGTGTGGCGCTTCCAGCTTTCGCGTGGCGGCACCGCGGTCACCCCACCGGGGACTGCGACGGGAACCTGGCCTGCTGGGCCAGGTGCGGCCGTGCCCGCTTGACCAGCATCGCCATCTCATAGGCGACCAGGCCGGCGTCCGCGTTGGCCGGGCACAGGGCGGCGAGGCAGCTGCCCTCGCCGGCCGCGGTGACGAACAGCAGGCCTCGCTCCAGCTCGATGACCGTCTGCCGCACGCCGCCGGCGTTGAAGCGCTCTCCGGTGCCCGCCGCCAGGGACTGCATGGCGGCCGCGACGGCCGACATGTGCTCGGCGTCCTCGCGGTTGAGGTCACCCGACGCGGCGATGAGCAGCCCGTCACGAGACAGCAGCACCGCCCGCCGGAAGTCCTCGACCCGGGAGGCTAGGTCGTCCAGGAGCCAGGCGAGGTCGCGGGAGTCGGCCCCGCCCGTTCCGTCGCCGTCAGCCATAACATCTCCTCGCTATCGGGCGCCGGGGTGGGCGCGCCGGGACCAGTATCGGGTGTGTCCTCTTCACGGCTCCGTTGCCAGCTGCTTTGCAGTGAGGCAGCGAGGTTCCGGGCACGCTCGGGCGCGGGCGCCTCAGCCGGCTTGGCCGCCCCCGGCATGCGCACGGGAGCGCCGCTCGCGAGGTGCTCAGGCGTGCCGGGCCGCACCCGCCGCGGCAGGCGGCGCAGCGGGGCCCCGCCCGGCGCGGAACCGGGCAGCCCGCCGTCGACGGGGCCGGGCGCGGCCGGCATCGGGCCAGTCGTCATGGGCATCGGCCCGGTACCGGGCATCCGGGACCTGGTCGGCAGGCCGGTACCCGGGGCCGCGCCCGGGAAGGGACCGGGGTCATCCGGGCGGGTGGCGCTGACCGGGTAGTCCGCGTCGCCGGGAAAAGGAGCGGCACCGGGATAGTCCGCGCCACGCGGGTAACCAGGGTCGCGCGAGTAGGGGGCGTCAGCCGGGCGGGCCGCGTGCCCGGGGCGGTAGCCGCCGTCACCGGGATAGCCCGGCTCGCCCGGGTAGACGGCGCCACCAGGCTGGGCCACCCTCCCCGGACGGTAGTCGCCTTCACCCGGGTAAGCGCTGGCCGGGCGGGCACCGCCTGCATGAGCACCGCCTGCGTGCGCACCGCCCGCATGAGCGCCGGCGCCAGGGTAAGTCGCGTCCGGGTGGCCGGCCTCGCTCGGGCGGCCAGCGTCTCGGGCGGCCGCGGGGTCGGCGGGGTAGGCGGCGTCAGCCGGGTAACCAGTGCCACCCGGGTAAGCGCCGCTGCCCGGGTAGGCGGTGCCGCCCGGGAAGCCGGCCGCTCGTGGCGGCCACGGGTCGCCCGGGTAGCGGGCATCGCCGGGGGAAGCGCTGTCGTTCCCGTAAGCGCTGTCGTTCCCGTAAGCGCTGTCGCCGGGCTGCGCACGGCCGCCCGGGTAGCCGCCGTCGCTGGCATAAGCCCCTTCGCTTGAGCGGGCACCCTCGCTTGAGCGGGCGCCGTCGTTCGGGTGGGCGCCGTCGTTCGGGTAGGCGCCGTCGTTCGGGTGGGCACTGTCGCCCGGATGAGCACCATCGCCCCGATGAGCACTGTCGCCCCGATGAGCGCTATCGCTGGAGTTCCCGCCGTCGCCGGGGTAACCGCCGTTGCCGGCGTAGCCCGGGTCACCGGGGTACGCCGCCCGGGGCGGGGCGACGTGGCCGGGAGCGGCCGCGTCGCCCGGGGTGCCCGGATGGCCGGGGTAGGAGCCGTTACCGGGGAAGCGGGCACTACCGAAGCCGCCATCGGCGGCGAAGCCCTGGCCGCGGCCGAACCCGCCGCCGGGACGGGGCGCCTCGGGCTGGCCCGAGCGGGCGCGCCGCGGCAGGATCGGCTGGCCGGGGGCGCCGTCGCGGCCAGGCAGCCCGTCGCCGTCGCCCGTCGCCCCGGCCGGCCGGGGCGACGCCGGGATGGAGCCAGGCGGGAACGTGCTGCCCCCGAGCGAGCCCGCGGGCATCGCGCCGGGTGACATCGGCCCGCCGCCCAGGACGTCGGCTTCCATGGCATCGGTCCCGAGCACGTCGGTCCCGAGCGCGTCCGAGCCCAGGACGCTGGCCCCGAGCGCATCGGACCCCAGGAGCTCGGGCGCGAGGGCGGGAGCGCTGAGGACGCCGGTCGTCAGCGGGTCGGCGGGCAGCGCTCCGGTGTCGCGCGTCCCCCCTGCCCGCGGCCGGGGCGTCATCGTGGCGCCCACCAGGGACAGCGCCTCGGGCGAGTCCACGTTCAGCCGGGCCACGCCGCGCAGCACCGAGTCGCCCTCGGCGCGCCCGGCGGCCATGGTGATGAGGCTGGCGGGCAGGATGACGACCGCCCGGGTGCCCCGGTAAGCCGACGGGATCAGCTCGACCCGCACGCCGTGCCGGGCGGCCAGCCGCCCGGCGACGAACAGCCCGAGCCGGTCGGCGTCGGCCAGGTCGAAGTCCGGCGGGCGGGCCAGCCGGTCGTTGATCTCCCGGAGCTGCTCGGCGGCGATGCCCAGGCCGCGATCCTCCACCTCGATGGCGAAGCCGTTCGCGACCCGCTCGGCGCGGACCTCCACCCGGGTGGCCGACGGCGAGAACAGGGTCGCGTTCTCGACCAGCTCGGCCAGCAGGTGGATCATGTCGGTGACGGCGGGGGCCGCGATGGCCTCCTCGGCGTCGGTCGCGACGGTGACCCGCTTGTAGTCCTCGATCTCGGCCACGGCCGCCCGGACCACGTCGATGACCGGCACCGGCGCGCTCCACGAGCGGACCGGGGAGCTGCCCGACATGATGGTCAGGGACTCGGCGTGGCGGCGCATGCGCGTGGTCAGGTGGTCCAGCGTGAAGAGGTCCGCCAGCTCGCCCGGGCTGGCCGCCTGCTGTTCCAGGTGGTCGATGATCTTCAGCTGGCGGTGCAGCAGGGACTGGTTCCGGCGGCCCAGGCTCATGAGGATGGACCGCAGGCCGTCGCGCAGCCGCGCCTCGGCCGCGGCCGCCTCGAACGCCGTCCGCTCGATGCTGGTGATGGCGATCAGGGCGGCGCCGATCTCGGAAGTCGTCGTCGCCTGCGCCCGGGCCGCCAGCCACTCCGCCTCCAGCGTGCGCCGGGCTGCCTGCGGGCCGGGCGCGCCCGCGAGGGCGGGCTCGCCCTCGCGCAGGTCCCTGATGACCCGGGGCAGCTGCTCGTTGGCGAGGATCCTGGCCGCGTCGGTCAGGTCGGAGATCTCATGCGACAGGCGGCGCGCGTACACCGCCACCAGCGCGACCGTGAGGAGAGCGACGATCGTCGCGACCCCGGCCAGGACCGCCGCCTCCGTCAGCGCCTGCTGTTGCGGCGTGCTCTTGGTCATCCAGGGCAGCGTGCCCAACGGCCCGCCGAGGGCCACGGCGATGGACAGCGCGCACAGCACCACCAGGACCGCGGCCGGCACGGCCAATCGGGTCGCCATGTGGGTCCGGATCGGCCGCCCGCGTGGTGGCTCCTGACCTACGGAGCTAGAGCTTGAGGTGCTCATCTGGCGACTCCTGCGATTTTCCCGCGCATCTGTAACCCGGCTCATGAAGTGAGTCACCATTGTCCCGAGTTTTCCTGGTTGTGCTGGTGAGCTATACCGGACTGTTATCTCCCCGTGATAAAAGTCTGGCAACGCCGGACCGCCGCTAGCCGTCCCCGCTCCCGGTGGCGGCGCTTCTCGCTCACTCTCCGCGTTCGCGTGCGCCCTGCGCACGCTGATCGGCGCGGGGGAGCCGCCCGGCCGGGTGTCCGGCGGGCGCGGCCCGACGGCAAAAGCCCGCTAAATATCAGCATTCCAGAAATGCGAATGACATTCCAAAAAGCCGCGCGAAACAGGCCTTAGGGAACGCGAGCGGTAGTCTACCCATCAGGTGCGTGAAGGTACGCGCACTGAGTGCTTGGAGGCGCCGTGCCACATTCTAATAGGCAGGAACCTGCTGTCCTAGCCAAAGCGGAAAACGTGCCCGCCGGTAATTCCGGCGACGCCGGCAGCGGCCGGGAAAGCCCGCTCGGCCGGCGGGCGGTGCTCCTTGGCGGCCTCGGCACGACGGTCCTGCGCGGAATGCCGGATATGGCCGGGCCCGCGCCCGCGGCCGGCCCGCGTTACTTCTTCCTGTACGGCACCCCCGGCCCGGGATCGCCCGGCGCCGCTGGTGCCGCCCCGGCGGCCGGCGGCTCGGGCGGGGCCGGCGCGCAGCTGCAGATGCTCCGGGTGACGGGGGGCACGCTCGCGCCGGTCTCGGTCCAGGCGGGCCTGGCCGCCACCCCGGTGCTGTCGCCGGACGGCACGCTGCTGGCGACCGCCGGGGTGACGATGGCGGCGGGCGGCGCGAGGGTGACCGTGCGCGTCCTCAGCAAGGTGACGGGGACGGCCACGCGGACCGCGACCGCCGCAGTCGCGGGCGTCGCGGCCGATACCGGGATCTTGGTGACGCCGGCGTTCTCGCCCGACTCGCGGGTGGTGTGCCTGGTCATCGCGGTGACCACGCGGACGGGGCGCGGCAGCGCCCGCAAGGCGAACTTCCTCGGCGGCGGCACCCGCGTCATCGAGACGGCCACCTTGCGCTCCCGGCACCTGCTCGCCTACCTCGACCTGGGCACCGGGGCGCTGTCGGGGCCGTACGACTTGGGCGACGAGGGGACCCTGGCGCTGTCCACCGCCGTCGCGACCACCAGCGAGCTCTTCTTGTGGACGACCCGGGACCCGCAGGCGCTGAACGCGGCCAAGGGCTACCGGGCGGCTGCCCCGCTGCCGGGCATCGCCGTCTTCCCCTTCGGCGAGCGCGAGCCCCGGCTGACGGTGCCCTCCCTGGGCCCGTGGCCCGGCGGCGAGCCCGCCGTCGCACTGTCGTCAGGGGGCGCCTCGTCAAGGGGCACGGCGTCAGGTAACACGTCGTCAAGAGGCACGCCGCCAGCGGGCGCGCCAGCCCCGGGCCCGGCCGGCGAGGGCGTGGCCCGCCTGGTGAACGCCCGTACCGTCCAGGTGGTCGCGGCCGCGGGCGGCGACCTGACCGAGTTCCAGCCCGCCCCGCTCAGCGGGACCGTGGCCCGGCCGTCCCCGGCGACGATGGCGGTGCGCCCCGACGGCACGCTGCTCATCGCCAAGGCCGCCACCGGGCGGGCGGTGGTCCTTGACCCTGCCCGTGGCTTCCGGGTGACCAGCGACATCAGCTTCCCGGCCCCGCGGCCTGCTATGAGGTGGCGACGGGGAAGCTGGCCGCCCGGCACTCCGGCGCCCGCTACGCCGGGGTGTACCAGCTGCCGGACGGCACCGTGCTGGCCGTCGGGAGCGCCGGCACCGGGCTGAGCCTGTTCCGCCCCGGCCTGGAGCCGCTCGGCACCGCCCCGGCCAGCCTGTCGGTCGCCGACGTCTACTAAGCCCCGCCCGCGCCGAAGTGAAAGGAGAACGAGGAATGGCCGGATACGACACCGCGAGCACCATTCAGTCCGTTTACCAGGCGGGCCGGCACGAGTTCGGCGTCGCCCCGAACTTCTGGATGCGGTACTTCACCCCGTCGCCCTACGCCGACACGCTTAACTCCGATGCCGTAAACGAGTGCCGGGCGGCCTGGAGCAGCGGCGGCCCGCGCATTGGCTGCATCATGGAACCAGTCCAGTCGCGGCTCGCCTCCAATTCGGCGGCCGAGGGCCAGGCCGACGCGCAGTCCTTCTGCGCGGCGGTCTACAGCACTTTCACCACCGTTCACCCGCTTCAGTTGCCGACTCGCGGAATGCTCATGTGCTGGCTCGGCCAGGAGACCGGGTCGCGCCTGTCGGCCGGGTACTGGAACGGCTGGGCGCGGACGGTGGAGTCCTACCGGTTCGCCGAGACCGGTACTCGCCCGCTGTACGCCGGCTTGTACTGCAATCCCCAGGCCCCGGCCCCCAACTGCACCACCGTCCAGGTGGCCGGCGCGGTCAAGTGCGACGCGGTCTGGGCGAGCGAGCCCGAGCCGTGCACCAAGTCGGTCAGCAAGCCGCCCGCGTGGCGGGCGCAGCACTGCACCTACATCCCCACCCGGCTGTGGCAGTACGCCGAGAAGGCGGCCTGCGGCCTGTCCGCCAACGTCGACCTGGACGTCGGCGCCCCCGGCTTCAACAACGCGAACTACTGCTTCCACCTGAGCTCATCCCCGTGAGGAGTGGCCAATGACCCGGAAGATCCCCCCCGCCGTGCTGCCCGTCATCGCCGCCACGGCCTGCGCGCTGGCTCTGGCGGCCTGCGCGTCGGCGTCATCGTCGACCGCGGGCCCGAGCGCCCCGGCCGGGACGTCGACCGTTTTCACCCACCCGGCGCCGATCTCGACCGGCCCAGCCGGGGGAGGGACGAGCGGCACCAGTCCGGGCGCCGCCGGCCCGGGCGGCGCGGTCGCGGTCGCGGCCTGCCGCGGCTCGCAGGTGGCGACCACCTTGACCCATACCGGGGCGGCGACCGGCGCGGCCGGGGGGTTCCTCACCTTCACCAACCGCGGGAACGCGCCCTGCACGCTGAGCGGCTGGCCCGCCGTGACCGCCATCACCGCGGCCGGGGCCCGCACGCCGGTGCCGCACGCGACCGCCGCGATGATCGGGCACTGGCGCTACGCCGCGCCCGCGCCGGTGACCACCCTCGCCCCCGGCGCGGCCGCGTACGCCGCCGTGCAGGGCGCGAACGTCGCCGTCGGCCGCGCGGGCCGCTGCCCGCCGCCCTACACCCGCCTGCAGGTGGCCATCCCCGGCGCGACCGCCCCGGTCACCTTGTCCGCGTGGCTGCCGGGCGCCGCCGCCTACCTGCCGTCGTGCCCGGCGGCCACGGGCGGCCCGGCCATCGCCGAGTCCGACATCAACCCGCCCGCCATCCTCCCGCGCTAGGCCAGCGTCTCGGCGCCGGGCCTGGCGGCGGCCGGGGCCGGGCGGGCCGCGAGGCGGCCGGCCAGGAGCTCGGCCAGGTGGGTGCCGGGGACCTGGGCGAGCTGGTCGAGCTGGGTGCGGCAGGAGAAGCCGTCGGCCAGGACCGTCGCGCCTGGCCCGGCCGCGCGGACCGCGGGCAGCAGGGCGGTCTCGGCGACCGCGACCGACACCTCGTAGTGCCCGCGCTCGACCCCGAAGTTGCCGGCCAGGCCGCAGCAGCCGCCGACGGCGTCCAGCCGCGCGCCCGCGTCGCGCAGCAGCGCGGCGTCGGCCTCCCAGCTACCCGAGGCCCGGTGGTGGCAGTGCGGCTGGGCCACCCCGGCCACGTCGCCCAGGTCGGGGGGCGTCCAGCCGGGGGTCTCGCGCAGCAGCTCGGCCAGCGACCGGACCGCCGAGGCGAGCTTCGCCGCGCGCGGGTCGCCCGGCAGCAGCTCGGCCGCGTCGTCGCGCAGGGCCGCCAGGCACGACGGCTCCAGGCCGACGATCGGGATGCCCGCGTCCAGCGCCGGGCCGAGCTGGTCAAGCGCCCGCCGCAACTGCTTGCGGGCGCCGTCGAGCTGGCCGGTGGAGATCCAGGTGAGCCCGCAGCACGCCTGCCGCCGCGTCACCTGGGCCCGGTACCCGGCGTCGGCCAGCACCCGGACGGCCGCCTCGCCCACGTGCGGCGCGAACGCGTTGGTGAAGGTGTCAATCCAGAGCAGCACGGGCCGCGGCTGCCCCGCGGTCGCCGCCAGGCGGCCAGGGGCAGCGTGCTCGCCGGGACCGGCTGTGCTGCCCGGGCCGGCCGGGACGCTCAGCGCGGCTGGGACGCCCGGCGCGGGCGCGATGCCGGGGGCGCTGGCCGCGGCGGGCGGGAGGGCGGCGGACAGGGAGCCGAACGAGCGGCGGAAGCTCTTGCGGGCGAACCGGGGGAGGTCGCGGCGGGCGTCGATGCCGCCGGCCCGCTTGGCCAGGGCGGCCCCCGGGCCGAACGCCAGCGCCGCGTTCGCCAGCCGGGGCAGCGCGGTCGCGAGCCGGGCCCAGCGCGGCAGCCAGCCGAGGGTGTAGTGCGCGGCCGGGCGCCGCCGTCCCCGGTACCGCTGGTAGAGCGCCTCGGCCTTGTAGGTGGCCATGTCCACCCCGGCCGGGCAGTCGGTCGAGCATCCCTTGCAGGCCAGGCACAGGTCGAGTGCCTGCGCGACCTCGGGGGCGTCCCAGCCGGTCACCAGCGCGCCGTTGGCCAGCTCCTGCAGCACGCGGGCGCGGCCGCGGGTCGAGTCCTTCTCGTCCCGGGTCGCCAGGAACGACGGGCACATCACGCCGCCGGCGCCGGTGTTATCGGCCCGGCACTTGCCCACCCCGACGCAGCGGTGCACGGCGGTCGCGAAGTCGCCGCCGTCACGGGAGTAGGCGAAGCCGAGCCCGATCGTGACCGGCTTGGCCTGCGGGACCCGGAGGTCCGCGTCGATCGGGGCGGGATCGGCGATGACACCCGGGTTCAGCGTCCCGGCCGGGTCAAATAGTCGCTTGACCTGGGCGAACGTCTCCCGGGCGGCATCGGAGTACATGTACTTGAGCAGCTCGCCGCGCGACCGTCCGTCGCCGTGCTCGCCCGAGGCCGAGCCGCCGTGGCTGGCCGCGAGCCGGGCGGCGTCCTGCGTGAACTCCCGCAGCACCGCGGGCCGGTCGCGCAGCGGGAAGTCGATCCGCACGTGGATGCAGCCGTCGCCGAAGTGCCCGTACATGAGGCCGTCGAGCTGGTGGGCGGCCAGCAGCGCCTGCAGCTCGCGCAGGTAGGCGGGCAGGTGCTCGGGCGGGACGGCCGAGTCCTCCCACCCGGGCCAGGCCGGGCTGTTGGCGGGGGTCCGGCCGCCGAGGCCGACCCCGTCCTCGCGGATGCGCCACAGGGCGGCCGCCGCCGGGCCGGTGACGACGGTGCTGGCGAGGCCGCCCGCCGCCGCCGCCAGCCGCTGCCCGCCCGCGGCGGCTTCCTGCTCGGTCTCGCCCGCCGTCTCGGCGAACAGCCAGCCGCCGCCCGTGGGCAGGATGCCGGGAACGGCACCGGGCCCGCGCCGGGTGCGGATCACCTCGACCATGCGCGCGTCGAGGCCCTCCAGGGCGACCGGCTTGAGCGGCAGGAGCCCGGGGACGGCCTCGGCCGCCCGCGCCATGTCGTCGTAGCCGATGACGGCCAGGGCGGTGGCGCGCGGCGACGCCACCAGCCGCACGGTGGCCTGCAAGGTCAGCGCGAGGGAGCCCTCGGTGCCGACCAGGAACCGGGCCAGGTCGGTGCCGTTCTCCGGCAGCAGGTGCTCCAGGGAGTAGCCCGACACCTGCCGCCCGAACCGGCCGAACTCGGTCCGGATGACCGCCAGCCGCGCGCTCACCAGGGCGATGAGGCCGGCGATGAGGTCCTTCTCGGGGCCGCCGGCACTGGCGGCCAGGGCGCCCGCGGCGCCGCCGTAGCGGCGGGCGGTGAACCGGGTGCCCGACCCGGCCAGCACGTCGAGGTCGATGACGTTGTCGGCCGTGCGGCCGTAGGCCAGCGCCCGCGAGCCGCAGGCGTTGTTGCCGATGGCGCCGCCGATCGTCGCCCGCGAGTGCGTGGACGGGTCGGGCCCGAACCGCAGCCCGTGCGGGGCGGCGGCGCGGGTGATGTCGTCCAGGACGGCCCCCGGCTGGACGGTGGCCGTGCGGGCCCCGGGATCCACCGCCAGCACCTTGTTCATGTGCCGGGACGTGTCGAGCACCACCCCGGACGAGATCGCGTTGCCGGCGATCGACGTGCCCGCGCCCCGGGTGACGAGCGGCACGCCGAGGTTCCGGCAGGCGCTGAGCGCGGCCTCGACCTCGCCGGCGTCGCGGGGGAACGCCACGACGGTGGGCACGACGCGGTAGTTGGAGGCGTCCGAGGAGTACTCGGCCCGCCGCCTGGTCGCCGTGTCGACGTCCTTGATGCCCGCCGCTCGCAGCGTTGCCGCGAGCTGATCAGGGGGGATAGTGCGCACGGAGTTGAAATTACCAGGGCCGGGCCGGGCACCTTCGCCGCAGGAGGCGCCCGGGCCCGTGAAAGGGAAAGGCTGGCGGCGCGAGCCGCCGGCCCGTGCCAGGCATCTCGCTCAGCGAGAGAACTGTGGCCGGAGCAGGGCTTCCCCCGGTGGCGCCCGCGCGTTAGCGTCGGGGAGATGAGCCGGTTGCGGACGGGGGAGTCGGTGCTCTCGCGGGCGGTGCGCATCCTGGAGGCGTTCTCGCCGGGCGAGTCCGCCCTCGGGGTGTCGGAGATCGCCCGCCGGGCCGGGCTGCACCCGGCCACGGCCTCGCGGCTGATCGCGGAGCTGTCCGAGCACGGGCTGCTGGCCCGGTCGGCCGACCGGCGGGTGCGGATCGGGGCCCGGATGCAGGAGCTGGCCGCGCGGGCCGTCCCCGCCCGGAGCCTGCGGGACGCGGCCCTGCCGTTCATGCGCGACGCCCATGCCGTGATCGGGCACCACGTGCAGCTCGGGGTGCCCGACGGGCGGGAGGTCCTCTTCCTGGAGCGGCTGTCGGCGCCGCGGGCGGTGGTCAACTTCGCCCGGGTCGCGGGCCGGCTTCCCTTGCACGCGTCCTCGGGCGGCCTCGTGCTGCTCGCGCACGGGCCACATGAACTGCAGGAATCGGTGCTGGCGGCGCCGCTGGCGCGGTTCACGGCGCACACGATCGTCTCTTCCCAGCGGCTGCGGGCGGTGCTGGCGGAGGTGCGCCGGGAAGGCTGCGCGTCCTGCCCCGGGCACGTGCACGAGGACGCGCTGGAGATCGCGGTGCCGGTCCGGGCGGGGACCGGGCCGGGCCCGGTGGTGGCCGCCCTGGCGGCGATCGTCCCGGTGACCGCGAACGGCCAGGCGGTGGCGGGCATCCTCACCGCCGCCGCCCGCGGCATCAGCCGCACGATCGGCGGGAATACCTCGCCCGCCCTGTCGTTATATGCAAACGCATACATCGGCAGCGCGTGAGCGCGAGGAGGAACACATCATGCAGTTCGGGATCTTCTCGGTGAGCGACATCACCCGGGACCCGGTGTCGGGCCATACCCCGGCCGAGGCGGAGCGGATCGACGCGGTCGTCAAGATCGCGCAGAAGACCGAGGAGGTCGGCCTCGACGTCTTCGCCATCGGCGAGCACCACAACCCGCCGTTCTTCAGCAGCTCGCCCAGCACGCTGCTGAGCTACATCGCCGCGACCACCGAGCGGCTCGTCGTCACCACGTCCACCACCCTGATCACCACCAACGACCCGGTCCGCATCGCCGAGGAGTACGCGATGCTGCAGCACCTGTCCAAGGGGCGGATGGACCTCATGCTCGGGCGGGGCAACACCGGCCCGGTCTACCCCTGGTTCGGCCAGGACATCCGGCAGGGCCTGCCGCTGGCGCTGGAGAACTACAACCTGCTGCACCGGCTGTGGCGCGAGGACGTGGTCGACGCCGACGGCAAGTTCCGGACCCCGCTGCAGGGCTTCACCTCGGTCCCGCGCCCGCTCGATGACGTGCCCCCGTTCGTGTGGCACGGCTCGATCCGGTCGCCCGAGATCGCCGAGCAGGCCGCGTTCTACGGCGACGGCTTCTTCGCCAACAACATCTTCTGGCCGAAGGAGCACTACATGCGGCTGATCGAGTTCTACCGCAAGCGCTTCGAGCACTACGGCCACGGCACGCGGAAGCAGGCCATCGTCGGGCTCGGCGGCCAGGCCTACATCGCGAAGAACTCCCAGGACGCCAAGCGGGAGTTCCGGCCCTACTTCAACGAGGCCCCCGTCTACGGCAACGGGCCAGACTTCACCGAGATGACCCCCCTGACCGTGGGCAGCCCGCAGGAGGTCATCGACAAGACGCTGACGTTCCGCGAGTCTTTCGGCGACTACCAGCGCCAGCTGTTCCTGATGGACCACGCGGGCCTGCCGTTGAAGACCGTCCTGGAGCAGCTGGACCTGCTGGGAGAGGAGGTCGTGCCGGTGCTGCGGCCGGAGTTCGCCGCCCTGAAGCCCGCGCACGTG
>DATBEM010000235.1:0-6709 GCA_036276115.1 Trebonia sp. | reverse complement strand
CGCGAAGGCGCCTTCTTCCCGCACCCTACGGCAGGCGGGCGGGCGGCGGCCAGCGAGTTTTCCCGTCCCCGGGGCGGGCAGGGGACGCTTGGCGCCAGGCGCGCCCGCGACGGGAAGTCACGCGATGAAAGGCAGGCAACCATGCCGCTTACGGGCGAATACGAGCCGAGCTCGGCCCAGTGGGCCCGCGACCAGGTCGAGGCCTACGAGAGCTCCGGCGGCGAGGCCGGCAACGACATGAACGGCAAGCCGGTGATCATCTTGACCTCCAAGGGGGCCAAGTCCGGCAAGGTCCGCAAGACCCCGCTCATGCGGGTCGAGCACGACGGCCAGTACGCCGTGGTCGCCTCCCTCGGCGGGGCGCCCAAGCACCCGGTCTGGTACTACAACCTGACCTCTGACCCGCACGTCGAGCTCCAGGACGGGCCGGTTAAGCAGGACTACCAGGCCCGCGAGGTGCAGGGGACCGAGCGGGAGCAGTGGTGGGAGCGCGCCGTCGCCGCGTGGCCGGACTACGCCAACTACCAGACCAAGACCGACCGGGTCATCCCGGTCTTCGTCCTCACCCCGGCCGGGGCCTAGCCCTTCGTTCGGACTCCCCAATCGCCGCCCGGCCCGGCCCGGGCCGGGCCGGGCCGGGCGGCTGGTTTAAATGCGCCTTTAATGACCGATTGTCCGGTTCACCGGGTTACCGGTCACCAGTTCGAGGGAATGAACTGGGCGTGAGCGTCATCGGCCCGGGCCGCGCGGTAGCGGCGGGACCCGTGTCCACTGTGCCTCCGAGACCGGTGCCCCCGACACCAGTGCCCCCGACACCAGTGCCCCCGACACCGGTGCCGCCGCCGCGGGCGCGCGGGCGGGCATCGCCGGGGCTGCTGGCGGCCGCGCTGGCGGCCGCCGCGCTCGGCTGGCACGTGTTCCCCTGTGCCTCCGGGACGAAGCGGCCCGCGCTCAAGCGCAACTGGCAGGAGCTCGCGACGACCGACCCCGCCCAGGTCCGCGCCTGGTGGTCGCGCCAGGACTACAACATCGGGATCGCCTGCGGGCCGTCCGGCCTGGTCGTGGTCGACCTCGACCTGCACCAGCCGAGCGAGAAGTTCGGGGTGGCGACCTCGGGGGTGGCCCGGCTGGAGCTGCTGTGCCGGGCGGAGGGCCACCCGTTCCCGGGCGGCACGTACACCGTCGACACCCCGTCGGGCGGCCGCCACCTGTACTTCGGCGCGCCCGCGGCCCCGGTCCGCAACTCGGCCCGCAAGGTCGGGGCACTGATCGACATCCGGGCCGACGGCGGCTACGTGGTCGGCGCCGGCAGCCGGACCCCGGCGGGCGCCTACGCCGCCCGGGGCGACTTCCTGCCGCTCGTCCAGCCGTTCCCGGCCTGGCTAGTCCCGCTCCTCAGCCCGCCGGTCCCGCCGGTCCCGGCGCAGGCGCCCCGGCGGCCAGCCGACTCTCCCCCGGGGCTGCCGACGGGGGCCGCCGGCCGGGCGTACGCGCTGGCGGCGCTGCGCGAGGAGACCCGCCGGGTCGCGGCCGCCTACCCGGGGACCCGCAACGACACCCTGAACCGGGCCGCGTTCAGCCTGGGCCAGCTCGTCGCCGCCGGGCTGCTGCCGCCCCTGCCGGTGCTGACGGCCCTGGCCGACGCGGCCGCCCGCGCGGGCCTGCCGGAAGAAGAGGCCCGCCGCACGATCCGCTCCGGCTTCACGGCCGGCGCGCGGAAGCCCCGCGCCTGACCATGCCGGGACGCGGACCGGCGGCGGGAGCCTCGATGAGGCGAGAACGCAGGTCGACAAGACGGGGAAGGCGCCCGCAGCGGCGCGGATCACTCGGCCGCCTGGCCCTCGGTGATGTTGACGGTCCTGGGAGTTGCCAAGGTGGCGCCGGGGAGGCGGTAGTAGTGCGGGCCACGGGCGCTGGCGGGCAGGCGTAGCAGGGCGTCGCGCACCCGCTCCAGGAGGAGGACATCGGGCGCCCGTCGCGTGCGGCCTGCCTGGGTAGCGGCGTCCCGGGCCGCCCGGGGGACCTGGGCTCCCGGGCAGCGCGACGGCAGGTCAGTCATCCTCGCTGGCCTGTGCCCGCTCGTGCTTGCGGCCGTCGCTCCCGATGGCGTCGCCGGGGGTGAACATGGCGAGGAAGTGGGCGTCCAGGTCGCCGGGCGTGGCGGCGGCCAGCCCGCACGAGCAGGTGCCGGTCGCGTTCTCCTCGTGTACTAGCCCGTCGTTGCCGATGCTGCCGGCGGGCACGAACACTCGCTCCAGGTGGTCGGTGAGCGTCTCGTCGGCCCGCTCGGTGAATCCGCATGGGCAGGAGCTGGCAGTCACGTCAGTCCTCTCTCGGTCCTGGGGCAACGATGGTGCTAGCGCAATGACGGTGGCCGGGCATGATGCCGCCAGCAACGCGCGGACGACCTTCCCGTACGGGGTCGGGTGCCAGTCCAGCCGCGCCGCGATGCGGCCGACCATGAACAGGCCGCGCCCCGACTCGTCCTCGCCGGTAGCGGTTCCCGGCACCGGCGGCTCGGGGAACTGGTCCCCGACGCTGATCAGGAGCTCCGCCCCGTCGCAGAACAGCCCGAGCTCAAGGGCCGGGACGCGTCCGTTGACGAGGATCGGCTTGCCGCTATCCGGGTCATGCGCCCGGCGGACGACGTTGGTGACCAATTCGGAAGCGATCAGCTCGCCATCGTCTATCAGCTCGGGCAAGCCCCATTCCCCGAGCATGTCCCGAAGATGCCTCCGGGCCTGCCGGGGTGCGGAGGGGTCGGCGTCCATCGGCGGCAGGACGCACGACAGGGGCCAGTGCTGGCTTGGGGGTCGGGTCATCGGGGTTCCAGTCATGACGCTCATGGGCGCTCCCTGCGACGGGTTGCGAATGGGCCAGGCCCGGGACCCCGAAGTGCGCCGACTGGCTATCGGCCAGGCCGCGTCGGTGTGACCTCAGACCCGTGGAGGCACCAGCCCGCGCCCGTCGCGGCCGTGACCTGGCATCCCCTGGCGGCTCCCCGCCCATCCGGGCGGAAGTGAGCGGGGAACCGTAAGAGCCAGCTAACCGCGTGGCCAGCATTCGAGTATAGTGTGCCAACTAGTAACCACTAAGAAACCACATTACACACACCTGGAATTGAGTGGACCACGTGGCATACACACCTGATTACGACCCGAAGGTGCTGCTAGGAGAGCTACTGCGGGAGGCTCGCGAGCTGCCCGGCGGCAAGAAGACTCAGCAGCAGGTCGCGGCACTACTCGGCAAGGAAAGGACCACGGTCGCCAAGGGGGAGACAGGAGACCAGGTGCCGATCCTGGCCGTCCTGGAGGAATGGCTGGACAAGCTGGAGATTCAGGGCCTAGCGCGGTCAGCCATCCTGAAGATGCACCGGCTCGCCCGCTTCATGGAGCTGGACCCCTCTGACATCGCGGTGGCGCCCTGGTATCCGACGGAGGCAAGGGCGCACACGCTGAGATACTGGGCTCCCACGGTCGTGCCCGGCATCGTCCAAGTGCCCGCGTACGCCGAAGAGCTCTACCGGGCGGCGGGATTCAGCCAGGCCCGGATAGCCGAGTCACTCAAAGTCCGGCTGGGCCGACAGGAGATCCTGACGCGGGCCGAGGCGCCGGACATCACGATCGTGATCTGGGAAGCGGTGCTGTTCCATCACCAGATTGGCACGCGGGAGGTCATGCGCGACCAGTGCAACCGGCTGCTGGAAGTCTCCGAGCTCCCCACCGTGAGCCTTCACCTCCTGCCGTCAGACGGCGCGAACGCCGGGCTTGGCGGGGCGGTCGGGCTTGCCGCGACTGATGACGCGCCCGAGCTGCTGGTTAGTGACGGGCTAGTGGAGGACCAGCTCACCCAGGACCCTGCGCGGGTGCGCAAGGCACGCGCTACATTTAGCCGAGTCCGGTCGGACGCGCGCAACCGCGCGGACAGCCGGGATGTACTCATGGAGGCAGTGGCGAAATGGAACTAGACCCCCGCTGGCGGAAGTCCAGCTACAGCGCCAACGGCAACAACTGCGTCGAAGCCGGCAGCACGCCCGGGTCGGTCCTGATCCGCGACACCAAGGACGACGGGCACGGTCCCATCCTGAAGGCGTCACCGGCTGACTGGCGGCGGTTCACGAGGTCGGTCAAGGGCTAGCCAGCTCGCGCGAGCCACGTGCGGTCCGCCGCGCGGGGTCCAGTTACTCGTCGTCGGACCGCTCGATGATCTGGCGGGCCACGATCTCGATGACCTCGGTCTCGTCGCCGGTCAGGTCGCTGTGCTTGCGCCGCTCGACCCGGATGGCCTGGGCGATCGACTCGCGGGTGGGCTTTTGGCCCTGGCTCCGGCGATCGGTGTACACCTGGTACCCGAACTGCGCGATCGCGACGATCAGCGCGCCGACGGCGACCGGGTCGAAGTACTGGCCCCGAGACACTTCCTCGCCGCCATCGGCCCCAATCGCGGCCTCAACCTCGGCCACTACCCTCGGCCCGTACCGGGGCGCCAGCTCCCTGGCGGCTACCCGTGCCGCCTCCGCGACCACGACATCCATCCTGCCCGTCCCCCTCTTCCTCGCTAAGCCGAATGACCTCCGTCACGAAGTCGCGGACGGCGCCCGGCAACTCGTTCCCGGTAACCTCCCGCCAGGTCCGCGCAAGCGCGTCCAGGCCGAGTTCCGCGCTGAGGCGGACAAGGTCACGCGGCCCGGTTCCGGTCATCGGATGCGGGATCTCGGCAAACAGCGCCACGCACTTTACCGCCCACGTCAGCGCCTCCGCCGGTTGCCTTCGCTCCCCCGCCAGCAACCCCAGTTGCGCATAGGTCAGGGCCATCCCCGGCCGGTTACCCAGCTCCTCCTTCAAGGCCAGCGACCGGCGGTACCACTCCTCCGCACCACCAAGATCACCCCGATCCTGCGCCACCCTCCCCAGCTGGTGATACGACCTCGCCAGCCCCGGCCGGTCACCCAGCTCCTCCAGCAAGGCCAGCGACCGGCGGTACCACTCCTCCGCACCACCAAGATCACCCCTAAGCTGCGCCACCACCCCCAACTGGTGATACGTGACCGCCGTGTAAGCCTGCGGGGCTGCTGACGAGGACATCGCCTGAAGAGTGACCAATATGTTTCGGTAGGTCTTCTCGGCGCGGTCGAGATGCCCAACTCGCCATTCACGATTGGCCTGGCTGCTGGTTGCGAAGAGCCATAGCGCCCCGGCCGGAGTGTCCGGTGCGGGCGGTCCGCCGGTCACGGATTCTGTGGCGGACCGGACCCGGTCGGCCCACGCGTCGCTCTCCACGCCTAGGCCACGGGCGTCCCAGAAATCGTTGAGTGGCTCGAGAATCGCCTGAGCCTCATCCCACCGGCCGTCATCCAGGGCGTGGCCGAGGAGGCTGCCCAGGGTGCGGTGCTCGCGCGCGATGACCGCGAAGGCGAACCCGGCGTCGCCACTGTCGATCTGGTTTTGGAACCAGCGGCCGAGGCTCGCATGGGCGGTCAGTAGCGCGCCCAGCGCCGCTGCCCGCGCCGCCGGGTAGGCCGCCTCGTCGGCCTGCCAGGTGGCGGCGAGGAAGCCGGGGAGGGCCGGGTGGACCTGGTACATGTTGCTGCCGAGGCGCGCCAGCAGTCCGACGCGGGCGGCGGCGTCCAGTGCCGCGACCCACTCGTCCGTGGTCGCGTTCGCGAAGCGCTCCGGGACCTCGGGTACCTGCGAGAAGATTCCGAGGACGTCGGCGTCGGCGACGCCGTGGAAGAGGGAGACGGCGGGGAGCAGGCGGCGGGCGGCATCCGACAGGTGGGCGTAGGAGTAGGCCACGCTGGCCGCCAGCGAGCTCATCCGGGTCCCGCCGGGCACGTCGTTGCCGGCTAGCGGGGTCGTGCCCTCCAAGCCGGTCAGCAACACCTCGGCGGTGACATCGGCCAGGTGGGGCAGGACCAGGCGCATGCTCAGGGGGTGGCCATCCAGCCAGCGCATCAGGTCGCCGAACGCCCGGGGCTCACGCCGCTCGCGGGTAGCCGGGAACGGGGCGAGGAGAAGGTCGGCGTACTCGGTCGCCTCGTGCGGGGCCAGGCCGTCGACTTCAATTCGGCGGACCTGGCCGAGCCAGTCCTCGGTCGTGCGGCTCGTCACCAGGACCGAGGTCTTGCCGCCGGCGAGCGCTTCGAGGAACTCGCGCAGCTCGGCGCAGCCCGCCTCATCTAGCGGCGGGGTGGCGCGGCCGGGGTCGGGCATCGAGCGGACCGACTCGAAGTTGTCCCACACCAAGAGCATCCGGTGCTCGGTTAGCGCCCGCAGGATCACCTTGCGACGCTCACCCGGATCCTCCAGGAGCGAGAACTGCTCGCCGTAGAGGCCCCGGCCGATCGCGCTGAGCACCCCATCGAGGCCGAACGCGGCGACGCCCGGCTCGAAGGAGTGCCAGAACACCATCTGCGGGTGCTCGACTCCGCCGGTGTCGCGCCACCAGCGGGCGAACGCCTTGGCCAGCTCGGTCTTGCCGGTGCCGCCCGGTCCGGCCAGGACGACGACCTTCTGCAGGCGGGCGGCAGCCTCCAGGTCGTAGAACAACGCGTCGCGGCCGACGAACTTGCCATCGAACGCGGCCAGCTCGTCCCGGCCGGACTCGCCGCCCCCTGTCGAGGCGGCCCTCAGCGCCTGCTCCAGCGACGGCAGCTCGGCCGGGCGGCGGGTCACCGCCTGCGGGAAGCGGACGTCGCGGCGGAAGTAGT
>DATBEM010000234.1:0-2843 GCA_036276115.1 Trebonia sp. | reverse complement strand
GCACGTTCACAGCAATGCCTCGGACGGGACGGACGACCCGGCGCTGGTCATGCGCCGCGCCGTGGCGGCCGGCCTGGACGTGGTGGCGCTGACCGACCACGACACCCAGGCCGGGCTGGAGCAGGCGCGGGCGGCCGGCGGGGTCGCTTTAACTGAGCCGCTTTACCCGGGTCGCTTAACCGGGCCGCTTAACCGGGCCGCTTAACCGGGCCGCGTCAACCGGGCAGCCGCGGGGACAGCGCCCCGAACGGTATGTCGATGTCCTGCGCCCGGTCGCGCAGGTCGCGCAGCGGCAGCGGCTCGACCAGCAGCGTGCCCGCCGTGTCGGGCCACAGCACCAGCCACAGCCAGCGGCCGGCCACCTCGCCGGCGAAGACGGCCTTGCCGTCCGACTCCACCAGCCACAGCGGCGCGTCGTGGTGGGCGACCTCCACCACCGCGTTCGGCTGCCGGGCGGCGAACCCGTCGCCCGGATCGGGGCCGCGCAGCCCGGCCAGGCCCGCCCCGAGCCCGACCCCGGGCTCCTCGGCGACGATCAGCATCTCGGCCAGCCCGCCGAGCGGGTTCGGGCCGGACAGGGCGAGGGCCGTCGCCCGGGTCCCGCTGCGCTCGTCTCCCGCCCCGGTGAACCCGCTGACCAGCCAGCCGGCCGGCAGCGGCCAGGGCAGCCAGACCGGGACCCGCGCCCGGCGGACCAGCACCTGCAGGCCCTCCGGGGTGGGCAGCCGGGCCGGGGCGACCGGGCAGACCTCCCCGTGCAGGTCGCAGCGCCACGCGCTCGACCACGGCGTCGGAGCGTGTGCGGTACCTCGGCAACGCGGGCATACCGCTCTCATCACCACGATGGCGCTGTATCTACCCTCGATGACCAGAATCTACCCGCGATGACCGGAGCCTATGCCAAGCCTCAGAGGCCGGCCGCCCGGCCCTTGCCCACCACCGCCAGCGCCAGCTTGCGGGACGCCTCGTCGATCATCTCGCCGTCGAGCATCACCGCGCCGCGCCGGTCGACGGTGGTGGACCGCTGGTAGGCGTCGAGGATGCGGACCGCCCGCTCGTAGTCGGCCGGAGCCGGGGTGAACGCCTCGGCGATGACGTCGACCTGGCCCGGGTGCAGCACCCACTTGCCGTCGTAGCCGAGCGCGGCGGAGCTGGCGGCGGCCGCCCGCAGCCCGTCGGTGTCCCCGATCCGCGCGTAGGGGCCGTCGATCGCCTGCAGGCCGTGCGCCTTGGCCGCGACCAGCATCCGCATCAGCGGGTAATGGTGGGCGTCGAACGGGTAGCCGTCCGGCTGCCCGCCCACGGTCAGCGAGCGCATCCCGATCGAGGCCATGAAGTCGGCCGGGCCGAACACGAGCGACACCAGCCGGGGCGAGGCGGCCGCGATCGCCTCCACCGCGGCCAGCCCGGCCGCGTCCTCGATCTGCGCCTCGATGCCGGTCCGGCCCGGCTCGAGCCCGCCCGCCTGCTCCAGCTGCCCCAGCAGCAGGTCGAGCCAGATGACGGCGGCGGGGTCGCTGACCTTGGGCAGGATGAGCGTGTCGACGGCGCCGGGGGCGCCCTCGAGCACCGCGATCACGTCCTGGTAGGCCCACGGGGTGGTGGCCCCGTTGACCCGCACCGCCACCAGCTTGCCGTCCCAGCCGGCCCCCCGCAGCGCCGCCACCGCGAGCTCGCGGGCGGCGGGCTTGGCGTCGGGGGCGACCGAGTCCTCGAGGTCGAGCATCACCTCGTCGACGGCGAGCCCGGGCGCCCGGGCCAGGAACCGCTCGCTGCTGGCGGGCACCGACATGCACGTGCGACGGGCTTTATACGCAGTCTCCACAGGCGTGACGATACCGGCCGGGCGAGCGGGGGCGGGCCGGCGGCTGCCGCTTCCGTTCGGAATGACCGTGGTTTCGCTGTTCATCGTCAGGTTGATGCCGGGTTATCAGCAAGTGAACGTTTGCCGCAGCGCCCCGGCAACCCTGGGTCGGGCAAGTTAGGTAACCCTATGCTTCCCTTGGAACCCGCCGCTCCCCCGCGGCGAGACGCGGACGATCGGTGAGGGAAGCCGGATTGGTGAGGCACCACAGACGCCTGAGGGCGACCGCCTGCGCGGTCCTCACCGGCGGACTCGCGGCCGGACCGGCCGCCTGCAGCAGCGGCGCCCCGGCTCGGCCGGGAGACGTCATCACGGTCAGCAGCAACCAGTGCGGCAGCAGCTGGCACGTGCCCGGGCCCGGATGGCGCACCTTCCAGATCGACAACCAGGGCACCACCGGCGGCGAGGTCGACCTGATCGGCCCGGCCAACGGCGCCATCTACGCCGAAGTGGAGAACAGCGGGCCGGGCACCACCACCCCGATGCGGCTCAACCTGGGGTCGGGCACGTACGCCTCGTCTGCTCGTTCACCGACTTCAACTCGATGAGCGGGCCGAAGGTCACCGTGCCGGGCCACGCGGCCGGCACCCCGGCGATCGTGCCGGTCACCTACAACCAGACCATCCCCTACGCCAAGAAGTACCAGGCCTACACCGAGGCCGGGCTGAGGAAGCTGTCGGCCGAGACCGCGGTGCTGGCGGGCGACGTCCGCCGCGCCAGCCAAGACGGGCAGAGCCTGGCGGCGGCCAAGCGGGACTGGCCCACCGCGCACCTGCAGTACCAGACGCTGGGGGCGGCGTACGGGACGTTCGGCGACTACGACGGCGAGATCGACCGGGACGCGAACGCCACCGGGACCGCCAGCCCGGACTGGACCGGCTTCTACCGGCTTGAGTACGGGCTGTGGCACGGGCAGCCGGCCACCGAGCTGACCCCGGTCGCGGCCCGGCTGGCAAAGGACGTGAACGCGCTGCTGGCC